>CAYQLN010000170.1:0-1501 GCA_964418455.1 uncultured Christensenella sp. | reverse complement strand
AGAAAAACCGATTTTTTTCTTTTTGTCATTTTTTTACCTCCAAACTCTTAAACCTTTTAGATAAAATTTACTGCAAATATGAAAAACGTTTGTCGCAAATTTCAAGTCGATCATACAGTTTTCCATATATTATGATATAACACAGTTCAAAAAAAATCAATACCCCCCCCCCCGAAAAATTTTGGGGTTTTTTAAAATAATTCGTTAATTTTTACCAAAAATCATATTTTGTTTATATTTTGGCGAACAAGAAAACAAACAGAAGCAAAAAAACAAAAAAAACAAAGCGGTTTATCTATCAAACAACCTTGTTTTTTCGTTTGTTTTTTGAAAAGTTTTGCCGAAAGTTTTATCGGCAAAACCGATATTCGGTTTCGGTTATGAGTTCTTTGATAAAACGTTTCTTTTATAATGAAACATATATTGCTGAAAATAGCCGGCGTATTCCCCGAATCGTTCCGAAAGCCATGCGGAAATAGCCTTTCTGTCGGAAAGATTACCCGAAAAATCCTGTTTGTATATTTTTTCTATCCACGTATCCACGGGAAAACGTTCCGTTCTTTTATAGCCGAAAAGCATAACGCAATCGGAAACTTTTTCGCCGACCCCCTTTATCGAAAGCAATTCGTTTTTTAAGGCGGACGAAGAAAGGACGTTCAATTTTTCCACGTCGTATCCCGCGGATATTCTTTCGCCGAGAAGTTTAAGATACGGCGCACGATAGCCGAGCCCCGTTTCGTTTAATTGTTCGAGCGAGGCAAAAGCGAATTTTTCGGGCGACGGAAAAGGATGGAAAAACGCGCCGCCGAACGAACGCGGGGTTTGAAGTTTAGAACAGAGGTTTTCGATTGTTTTCTTTATTTTCGGAATATTGTTGTTTTGCGAAATCATAAAAGAAAACAGGGTTTCCGTTTTATTTTGGTTTAATATTCTTATACCTTTTCCGCATTTCGCGGAAGCGACCAAAAAAGGATACCCGCTGTTTAACGCCGCGTTATATATTTTAGAATAGTCGGAAGACAAGTCGAAATAGTTTTTGAAATATTCCTCGTCTTGCCGTTCACATTCTATAACGGTTTTATCGTTTTCGGAATAGGCATAGCAGCATTTATCTGCGGAAAATATTTTATAGCCGCCCTCGAACTCGCTAAAACGGAAAGTCTGCCCGCAAGTCAGCGTGTCTTTTATATTAAAAAATTCCGAGTCGAAAATTATTTTTTCCATAGTAAAAAAATAACGGGTTACGAAAAGCAACCCGTTAGTCCTTTTATTTATTTTGCGTAGACGCTTACTTTTTTATCGCTTCTGCCCATTCTTTCGAATTTAACTACTCCGTCGATAAGAGCAAACAAAGTATCGTCTTTACCGAGACCTACGTTTTCGCCCGCGTGAATTTTGGTGCCGCGTTGACGAACTATTATTCCGCCCGCGCTGATTTCTTGCCCGTCTACTCTTTTAACGCCAAGGCGCTTGGAGTTGCTGTCTCTGCCGTTTTTGGTGC
>CAYQLN010000169.1:1060-1574 GCA_964418455.1 uncultured Christensenella sp. | reverse complement strand
TATAATTGTTTTACTCTCGAATATTCTCTTAATCCGCTCGGCTATCCCGTTCAACTCATAGAAGGCGCGATGGCTGTGGCGTATATAAAAGAAAACGCACAAGATTTGGGAGTTATAAAAGATAAAGTTGCCGCGATAGGTTTTTCCGCGGGAGGGCATCTTGCGGGGATGCTCGCTACGTTGTTTGCGGATAAATACGTTTCGGAGGCTTTGAAAGAAAAAGCGGGTTCGGCTCGCCCGGACGCGGTCGTTTTGTCCTATCCCGTTATAACCAGCGTGAAAACTCATGCAGGGACGATGCAAACCATTTCTCGGGGCGACGCGGAATTAGCCGATTATTTGAGCCTTGAAAAAAGGGTAACCGAATTTAGCGTGCCCGCGTTTATTTGGGCTACCGCCGACGATAACGCCGTTCCCGTCGAAAGCAGTTTGAAAATGGCGGTTGCGTATAGAGAAGCGGGAGTGCAATTCGAATTGCATATTTTCAAAACGGGAGTGCACGGGCTGTCGCTCG
>CAYQLN010000169.1:0-1050 GCA_964418455.1 uncultured Christensenella sp. | reverse complement strand
ACGAAACTTCGAGGGAGGGCGATAAGAATCTCATAAATTCGGCAGTTTCGGAGTGGTTCGGGCTTAGTGTAAATTGGCTTAAAGGTATGGGTTTCGATATTATCAAATAGGTGAAAAATGTCTAAAACGTTGGGCTTAGCGTTGGGTTCGGGCGGCGGAAGGGGTATCGCTCATATAGGTTTTTTAAAAGCGCTCGAAGAGGAAAAGGTAAAACCGAATTTCATTTCGGGTAGTTCTATGGGCGCGATAGTGGGCGCGTGCTATGCTATGGGTATGTCGCCGCAAGAAATGCACGACCAAGTTAAATCGCTGAAAAAACGCGAAATTATGGATTATTCCGTCAATCCGATTTTTTCCGGGGCTTTTTTGCGTTCGAAAAAAATCGTTGCTAAATTGAAATCTTATTTCGGCAATAAAACTTTTGCCGACCTCGATATTCCTTTTTATGCCGTTTGCACGGATATGTTAACGGGAAAACCGTTCGTATCCGAAAGAACGGACCGAGTTACCGAAGTAGTCGCGGCAAGTTCTTCTATGCCGGGAGTGTTTAGACCTATAAAATATAAGGATACGTTGCTTTGCGACGGCGCGGTGCTTAACAGAGTTCCGTGCTTTGCCGTTAAAAACGCAGGCGCGGACGTTGTTGTCGGCATAGACGTGTTAGGTAAAATTCAACCGCAAGAAAACAAACGGCATAATTTAATAAAAAATATTTTCAGAATGTTCGAGATAGTCGATTGTAACCTTACCGAACGAATAGAGAAAAATTCGCCTGCGGATTTGTTTATCGTTCCCGATATGGGAGACGCGAACCAATTCGATTTTAAACAGTTTGAATATATTTACGAATGCGGGTATCGTTGCGGAAAAATATTTTCGCCTAAAATAAAGGAGTTAATCGAATAAAATTATTAAAAGTTTTTGTTAAATCGTTGCTCTTTTTTAATTTTTATGATAATATAAGTAAGCGTTTGAAAGTAAAACGCTTTAAAAGCGCTACTGTGGCTCAGTCGGTAGAGCAGCTGATTCGTAATCAGCAGGTCGGCGGTT
>CAYQLN010000168.1:0-1580 GCA_964418455.1 uncultured Christensenella sp. | reverse complement strand
TTAAGTCGCTGCGAATGACCGATACATAACTTTTTCGAAGTTAGTCGCAGAAGTCTTGCTTCCACACTTGTCCACGGAAATTATCTTTCGTTTCCTAACGATTTTAAGTAACTTTCCGCTTCAACCCATATTACACAGCCTCCATATTATAACCAATACGGAGGCCGATGTCAAACGTTTTTTACCTTTTTTTTAATTTTTTTTACTTTTTATTCCTTTCAATCTTTAAACCGTATCTTAAAAAAACGAAAAAATTTTAAGCGATTTTTTTCTTAACGGTTTTAGGCTTTTCTCCGAAAGTTACGACCCTTTCGTCGATGATAACCTTTTCTAAATCTTTTTGAGAAGGAATATCGAACATCGTATCGAGCATAAGATTTTCCAAAATCGTTCTGAGTCCTCTCGCGCCCGTCTTTAATTCTATTGCTTTTCTCGCGACCGCCCTAACCGCGTCTTCGGTTATTTCGAGTTCGACGTCGTCAAGCCCGATCAACCTTTTATATTGTTTAACAAGCGCGTTTTTAGGTTCCGTTAATATGCTTACGAGTGCATTTTCATCGAGCGGATGCAATCCAACGGTAATCGGGACTCTTCCGACGAACTCCGGAATCAAACCGTATTTTATCAAATCCTGAGGCTGAACGTTTCGGACAAACTCGGTAGAACCGTCTTCGGCATTTTTAACCGTTCCGCCAAAGCCAAGCGACGCGTTTTCCTTTCTTTTTTTAACTATATCGCTAAGCCCGACGAACGCTCCGCCGCAAATAAACAAAATATTGGTAGTGTCTATTCTTATGCATTCTTGTTGAGGATGCTTTCTTCCGCCCTGCGGAGGAACGTTTGCAACGGTGCTTTCGATTATTTTTAACAAGGCTTGTTGAACGCCTTCACCCGACACGTCTCTCGTAATGGACACGTTTTCGCTTTTACACGCTATCTTATCTATTTCGTCGATATAAATAATACCTTTTTGAGCGCGCTCGATATCGTAATCGGCTGCCTGAATGAGTTTTAATAAGATATTTTCAACGTCTTCTCCGACATATCCCGCCTCCGTAAGCGTAGTAGCGTCTGCCACAGCGAACGGAACGTCGAGTATTTTTGCAAGAGTTTTCGCAAGCAAAGTCTTGCCGCTACCCGTGGGGCCCAATAACAAAATATTGCTTTTGTCGAGTTCGGGCGCGTCGACGGATTTCGGAGCGTTTATTCTTTTATAATGATTATAAACGGCAACTGAAAGAACCTTTTTTGCGTCTTCTTGTCCTATGATATACTCGTCGAGTTTAGATTTTATTTCAACGGGTTTCAAAAGAGTCGCGTTCTTTTCTACGTCGGTCTTCTCGTCTTCGTCTTTCATAACCTGCAAACATACTTCTATACATTCGTCGCAGATATAAAATCCGTTAGGTCCGGCAACTAATTTTTTGGTAAGCTCTTTAGGTTTGCCGCAAAAAGAGCAAGTCGGTTGTTCGTTGTTTTTCATAAATCTCCGCTATTATTACGGACGGTTAACAAAAATTTCGTCTATAAGTCCGTATTCTTTTGCTTCTTCTGCCGATAAATAATTATCTCTATCGGTA
>CAYQLN010000167.1:0-1601 GCA_964418455.1 uncultured Christensenella sp. | reverse complement strand
AAGAGAATATTCGAGAGTAAAACAATTATACCCCTCCGCAAGATATTTAAAAGCGATCGGCTCGTTTTCTCTGTCGGAACGCATACCGTATCCGCCGCCCGGAATAACGAGCATCGCGGGACGTTTTCTTTCTTTGCAATACTCTTGCGAAACGTGCGAAATATAAGCGTTTAAATATCCTTCCGCTCCGTCAGGACGAGGCACGCCGAAATATTTATATAAATCTATTCTTTGAATTTTCATTTTAAGCCTCCTAAAACCGAAACTTTTTTCAAAGGTATTCTATCACAACGCCGAGCAAATATCAACGATACTCTTGAAACTCCGCGGAAATTTTGGTAGAATATTTTATATAATTATTTCATAGGGTCAACTTAAAATGTACAGCATAGACACCGCGCTGATAAAAGAAGCGTTTAACAAAAAATGCGAATGTCCGCTTTGCGAAATGGAAAAAACCGTTGAAGAAGAATTCGTTCACGAATTTTTAAACGACGCGGTTATGCAATCGGAATCGAGAAGTTTGGTGAACGACCTCGGTTTTTGCGCCAAACATTACGAAACGATGATGAACCGTCCGAACAAACTTTCGCTTGCCGTACAAACTAACAGCAGGATATTTTCGCTCGGAAAAATTTTAAAAACGGAAAAATCCGTTAAAGGCGCAATCAACCAGGCAAAAAAATTGCAATCCGCGACTCGATCTTGCGTGATTTGCGAATTAACGAAAGAAAGTATGGAAAAATACTATAAGAGGATTGCCAAACTATACGAAGAGGACGAAATATTCAGGGTCGCATTCGCAAATTGCAACGGCTTTTGTTTGAAACACTACCCTCTTCTTCTTTTGCATGCAAAAAACGCAAACAAATACGCCGACGAATACGTGAAAATACTTACGGAAATACAAATAAGAGCATTTAACTCCCTTTCGGTCGACCTTAGCGACTTTTGCGCGCACCACGATTACAGAAACGCATATAAACCGCTCGGCAACGCGGAGAACGTTTTGCAAAGAGCCAAACGAAAACTGTTCGGAAAAGATAATAATTAAAAGAAGCCTAAAACGGGGCGTCGCTTTTTAGATAAAGCGACGCCCCGTTTTTATTTTTCGTTGTTTTTTATATAACGATATGACCTTTTTGCACACCGCATTTCTTGCATACTTCGTTTTCGTCGTATTCGTGCGCTTCAGCACTCACGACGAAATCGCAATAACGACATTTAACTCGATGCTCGTTTAAATTTACCCATTCGTAACACAAGTCGTGTTTAGCTTCGTCTTTTTTCGTGCCGCAACTTTCGCATATCGTATAGTGTTCTGTTTCATCGAAATCTTCTTTCCATCGATGCTGCAAATTCGTTATCGTTTCCGTTTTTTTATAGCCGCAAATACGGCACTCGTACTCCATAACTCCCGTGCTTTGACAGGTAGACGGAACGCTTACTACGCCCTCTTTAAACTCGTGCTCTCCCTCGTCCATAATCTCGCCGCAAGTGCATAAGTGGTAATGTTTCGTTTCGGTTTTGGTCCATTCGGATATAAAAGGATGTTCGTGCCCGCACGCCGCAAAACACGACGCGACGAAAACCGCCGATAT
>CAYQLN010000166.1:0-1634 GCA_964418455.1 uncultured Christensenella sp. | reverse complement strand
CTACGTTACCAAAATCGCACTCGACAAGGACGACCAAATTATAGGTTACTCTTTCGTAAATTTCGGTAAAATGGCTGATTTTATAAAGAAAGGCTTATCTGCCGACGAGGCTTATAAGAAAGCTTCCGGACAATACGGAAGGTTCGACGGGGCGGCTAAATACATCGACCCGAGAAAGGAATAATAGGAGGAAACCGAATATGAGTATTACTTTCGAAGGTTATGAAAGAAGAATTGATAAAATAAATAAAACTCTCGCAGAATACGGTATTAAAGACCTTGAAGAAGCGAAGAAAATTTGCGACGATAACGGTATTAACGTCGAATCTATCGTAAAAGGTGTTCAACCTATCGCTTTTGAAAACGCGGTTTGGGCTTATACGGTAGGTTGCGCGATCGCAATCAAAAAAGGTTGCGTTAAAGCGGCAGACGCCGCGGAAGCAATCGGCGTAGGTTTGCAAAGTTTCTGTATTCCCGGTTCGGTTGCGGAAAACAGAAAAGTCGGTTTAGGACACGGCAATCTTGCCGCAATGCTTTTGAGGGAAGAAACGGAATGTTTCGCTTTCTTGGCAGGTCACGAGTCTTTTGCCGCTGCGGAAGGCGCGATAGGTATCGCTAAAACGGCTAATAAAGTAAGAAAAAATCCGTTGAAAGTTATTTTGAACGGTTTAGGAAAAGACGCGGCTTTCATTATTTCCAGAATTAACGGTTTTACTTACGTTCAAACAAAATTCGATTATTATACTGAAGAACTCAAAATCGTTAAAGAGACGGCTTATAGCGACGGCGACAGAGCAAAAGTTCGTTGCTACGGTGCGGACGACGTTAACGAAGGCGTTGCGATTATGCGCTATGAAAACGTCGACGTGTCTATTACCGGTAACTCTACCAACCCCACTCGTTTCCAACACCCCGTAGCGGGAACTTATAAAAAATGGGCTAACGAAAACGGCAAGAAATATTTCTCGGTTGCGAGCGGCGGCGGCACGGGCAGAACTCTTCACCCCGACAATATGGCGGCTGGTCCCGCTTCTTACGGCATGACCGATACTATGGGAAGAATGCACAGCGACGCTCAATTCGCAGGTTCTTCGTCGGTTCCTGCGCACGTAGAAATGATGGGATTGATAGGCATGGGAAACAACCCGATGGTAGGCGCAAGCGTTGCTCTCGCAGTTGCGGTTGAAGAATCCATGAAATAAGTTTTTTATAAAAAAATAAAAAAACATTGTAAAAATCGGCTTGGTTATAAACTGAGCCGATTTTTTGTCTGTAAAATTTTGAAAAAAGCATAAAAACGTGATACACTGTATTCGGCGTGCGATTTAATAGGTTTCGGAATGACTAACAAACGGGGATAATATGCTCCTTTTTTGTTTATACCCCCATTATGAAATTTATAAAAACGCAAATCCAAATGGGGCGATTAGTCGTTTCTATTAATTGTACGCCAACAACGGAGTTTGCGTTTTTGGCGCGTTAACTTCGGTTGGCGAACTTTTTGAATTTTAACAATTTTAAAAAAGTAAAAAACGACTTGATTTTTCAAGCCGTTTTTGCTTTCAAAATACCGCGCGTCCCTTCTCGATATACGTCGCCGAAGCGGTAACGAGGCAGGTAACTCTTCCAAAGCT
>CAYQLN010000165.1:0-1656 GCA_964418455.1 uncultured Christensenella sp. | reverse complement strand
GCGTTATGTTCGGCAATCCCGAAGTTACCGCGGGCGGAAAAGCGTTGAAGTTTTATGCAAGCGTTCGTATCGACGTCAGAAAAAGCGACGCGCTTAAAGACGGAGGCACCGCTTACGGCAATCATACGAAGGCGAAAATCGTTAAGAATAAGGTCGCGCCGCCGTTCAAAACCGCGGAATTCGATATCGTGTACGGCAAAGGTATTTCGCAAGGCAGTTGTTTGGTCGACCTTGGCGTGGAATACGGCATTATAGAAAAAAGCGGAGCGTGGTTTTCCTATAACGGCGAAAAAATCGCGCAAGGCAGAGAAAAGGCGGTCAATTATTTAGAAAGCCGTCCGGAAGTAGCGCAAGAGGTTAAACAAAAAATTCTCGACGCGTTTTACGGCGCGAAACAGGAATAAAAAATATTGACTTTAAGTCGGATATATTGTATAATGAAAAAAGACGGTTACAATAAGTAGTGAATACGGAATCGTAACCGTTAAATAAAGAAAACGGGAGGCATTGAAAATGCAAAATGCAAATTTCGGTTTCCTGTTCTTGGCATCGCAAGCGAACGTGCCGCTTTGGGCTTTTATTTTGGCAATAGTCGTAATAGCAGCGGGCTGTATCGTTCTCGGTTGGGTTTTGACTAACCGTTCTTTTAAGAAAAAACAAGGCGACATACAAAAGGTCACCGAAAAAATGCTCGACGACGCAAGGGAAGAGAGCAAAACAATTAAGAAAGAGGCTATATTAGAAGCAAAGGAACAGGAACTAAAACTTCGTAGCGATTTTGAGCGCGAATCGAAGGAAAAACGCGGCGAACTTCAAAGATTGGAAAACAGACTCAATCAAAAGGAAGAATCGCTGGAAAAGAAAGAAGAAAATCTTAATCGCAGAAACGAAGAAACCACAAAACAACAAAACGCTTTGAGACAAAAGGAAATAGAGTTGGATAAAAAACTCGGCGATATTTCCGCTCAACACGAAAAAATGCTCGAAGAGTTTGAAAAAATCTCTCAAATGAGCAGGGAAGAAGCCAAAGCGCAACTTGTAGAGGCTATTACTGAAGAAGCCAAGCGCGAAGCCGCGGGTATGGTCAAAAACATCGAGGCGGAGGCGAAAGAAAACGGCGAAAGAAAGGCAAAGGAAATAGTAAGTCTTGCCATTCAAAAATGCAGCACCGAGCAAGCGACGGAAATAACCGTTTCGGTAGTTCCGCTTCCGAGCGACGATATGAAAGCCAGAATCATAGGCAGAGAAGGTCGCAACATAAGAACGCTTGAAAACGCTACGGGCATAGAACTTATCATAGACGATACTCCCGAAGTGGTTATCGTTTCCGGGTTCGACCCCGTTCGCAGGGAAACGGCGAGAATCGCGCTTGAAAAACTTATTCAAGACGGCAGAATTCACCCTGCCAGAATAGAAGAAACGGTGGAAAAGGTCAAGAAAGAACTTGACTCGCAAATTAAAGAAGCCGGCGAATCGGCTATGTTCGAGTGCGGAATTTTCGGATTGCATCCCGAAATAGTTAAGTTGCTCGGCAGATTGAAATTCAGAACGAGTTACGGTCAAAACGTGTTGAAACACTCTATCGAGGTATCGCATCTCGCGGGGGTTATGGCAACCGAACTCGGCGTAGATCCTCAACTCGCAAAACGTGCGGGA
>CAYQLN010000164.1:0-1662 GCA_964418455.1 uncultured Christensenella sp. | reverse complement strand
ATTTGTAATCTACGATTTCGATTCCGTCTTCGGTTATCATCATTAAGTCGATAACGCCCTGCACGAGCACCTTTTCTTTGCTTCGAGTTGGATATAGCGTATCGGCGCAAAAAGTAGCGAGAAAACTCTTTTCTCGGAACAACTCCGCTTTTTTCGCGTTTGACAGTGCGGGAGATTTAAGCGCGCGGTCTAATTTAGCCAAGTCGATTTTTTCGATATCTTCTTTTTTCATAAGCCCGCATTCCGTTAAGCGTTCGGCTTCTTCGAAAGCGGAAAAGCATTTGCCGATATCGCACAGTTCCATAAATTTATGCGCGATAATCCCTTTTTCCGCGTCCGTTTCCGTTTCGCTTTCTTTAAACAAGGCGTCTATTTTAACAACCTCGGGACGATTGGTCTTCACAATTTCCGTTACCGTGTTTTTGAGCGGCAAAACCGTGTCTTCTTCGAAAGGATAAACGAAATTCAAATCGGCAAGCATTTGTCGATATGCGTTTTCCTCTTGTTCCCCGATTAAAATTTTATCGGCGGTTTTTATCTTTTCTATCTCGTCGAGATAACTCTCCTCCGTTTCTTCGAAAGAAAAATCTTCCGGAAAAAACTCTATCATTCTCGAAGCGTTCATAAATTCCGAACCGCGTTTTATTTCTTTATTTTCTTCCGAAACGACGTATAAAGAATACTTTGCGCGAGTCAGCGCGACGTATAACAGCCTTAATTCTTCTTTAACGCGCTCGTCGCCCTTTTTCGCTTTTATAAGTTCCCTTTGCGGGGTGGAATATATTTTTCTTTCCTGCTCGTCGTAATAACCGACGGCGAATCCGAGCCGAGCGTCTTTCAAAAAGGTTTGGCTTTCGTCTTTTTTGCTGGAAAGTTTTTGCAACCCGCAAACTATTACCACGGGGAACTCCAATCCCTTGCTGGAATGCATAGTCATAACGTTAACCGCGTCTTTACCGCCGCTCGTTTCCCTATCGAACGCGCGAGGATTCGAGGATATGAGTTTTAACGCTTCTCTAACCGAATACGGCAACGAGCCGCCCCTTAAAACGGAAAGGAAAAAGTTTATTCTATCCTCTGCCCCGAAGCCGTATTTCCCCGAAGAATAATATGCTTCAAGCGAAAAGTCCGCAATAACTTTTTCAAGTATTTCCGCGGCGGAACGAAAATCCGATAAAAATCTGAGCGTTTCATAATAACCGTAAAAATCGGAAAGTTTTCTTTTTATGGTTTCGTTCTCGCCCGTTTGCGAATACGCTAAACATTTTTCCGAAAAGGTCAACGCCGTTTTGCGCTCTTTAAACGCAGCGACTATTTCCGCAAAATCGTCGTCGGTTAATTTACCGACGAGACTTTTCATAACGGTAGCGAGCGGAACGTCGGAACGGAAATTTTCTATCAAGATTAAGACCGCCGTTAAAACCTTTATTTCCAAATAATCCAAAACGCAGTCTTTGCTTCCGCTTTGAACGGGAATACCGAAAGCGGTTAGTCCGCGGACCAACGCCTTAACGTATTCGCTGCTCCGTTCGCGAGTTAAAATAAGTATATCGCCGTATTTAACGGGCAAATGTTTTTCCGTTTTAAAATCGTAATAGGTGTTCAGCGTTTCTCGGTTTATTATTTCGTTAACGAGTTTTGCAACGCTCGCGATCTCGTTTT
>CAYQLN010000163.1:0-1692 GCA_964418455.1 uncultured Christensenella sp. | reverse complement strand
TGCGGAAGAAACGCTCGCCATTCCCGTGTTCACGGGAAGAAAAACCGAAAAGGAAAAATTCGCGGGCGCGGAGGCGACTTTCGGTATGGAAGCGATGATGCTCGACGGAAAGAGTTTACAGGCGGGAACTTCGCACTATTTAGGTCAAAATTTCGCGAAAGCGGTCGAGATGAAATTCTTAGATAAAGACGGAGTTTTGAAATACGGCTATTCCACGAGTTGGGGCGTGTCGACGCGTCTTATCGGCGCGATAATAATGGCGCACGGCGACGCGCGCGGGTTGGTATTGCCTCCGAAAGTCGCGCCTATTCAAGTTATAATAGTTCCCGTTGCGGCGCACAAAGGCGGCGTTACGGAAAAGGCGAAAGAAATTGAAGCCTTACTGCTCGCTAAGGGCGTTCGCGCGGAAGTGGACGCAAGGGAAATGAGCCCCGGTTGGAAGTTTAACGAATGGGAAATGAAAGGCGTTCCCGTTCGAATAGAAATCGGACCGAGGGATATCGAAAACGGTCAGGCGACGGTCGTTAGAAGAGATACGCTCGAAAAAACCGCGGTTAAATTGGAAAGTATAGAAGAGGAAATATTCGTCTTGTTGCAAGAAGTTCAAACCGCGCTTTTCGTCAAGTCCAAAAAAAACCGCGATTCGAGAGTGGTCGAAGCAACCGACTTAGACGGTATATTAAAAGGCGTCGAGGGCAAGAATTTCGTTAAAGCGGGTTGGTGCGGACATCGCGAATGCGAAGAAAAAATAAAAGAAACGGCGGCGGCTACTTCGAGAGTTATGTGCGACGAAGAAGGCGTTCCCGAAAGATGCGCGGTTTGCGGAAGACCCGCCAAACATAAGGTCATCTTTGCAAGAGCGTATTAAGAAAAAAGTTTTTCGACGGGTGTGAAAAGATTTTTTTAGGAGTTTTTTATGATTTATTACACTGATTACGACGGAAGTTATTTCGGGGTGTCGGGAGGACTCGTATGGATTGTTCTTACGGTTGTCTTGGCGGTCGTTTTGGCATTTTATCTTTTGCGCTCGTTCGGAATATATGCTTTGACCAAGCGCGCGGGAATAAAAAACGCTTGGTTGTCTTTTGTTCCGTGCGGTTGGACGTGGGTTGCCGGGCAACTCGTAAAAGAGCCGAAAATATTCGGAGTTAAAGTTAAAAAATTTCACGTTTGGCTGTTTGCGATAGTAACCGCGTGCCAGGTTTTTACTTTCGTTAACGAGTTTTTGAGTTTGTTCCCGCTTGTCGGTTACTTTTTGCAGGGCGGTGAAATTTATATAAGCGAAATAAATTTAACCGGCTATAACTACGTTTACTATCCGCTTGTAGGGGAATTGAATATATTCACTCCAAACAAAATTTTGGTTAATTACGTTTATAACGAGTCTTTCATTAAAGTTTTGAACGTTTTCATAATAATATTCAACGTTGCGGATTTGGCGGAAATATTCTTCGTCGCGGTTTTTTACGCGGGGCTTTTCAGCACGTATTTCCCGAAAAGATATTTACTCGCGACCATTCTCAGCCTGTTCGGTTTGTTTGCGCCGTTCGTGTTTGCGATAAGAAATAACAAAGCGGTGGATTACGGCGAGTACGTTCGTTCGAGATACAGGGCGATGAACGGCGGTAATCCCTATAACCCGTACGGGAACCCTTATCAAAATCCCTATTCCGATCCTTTCGGCAACGGCAA
>CAYQLN010000162.1:0-1781 GCA_964418455.1 uncultured Christensenella sp. | reverse complement strand
CCTACTAGCGGGAATACGGGCATAGGGTTAGCGATGCTTGGCGCAAGCAAAGGATATAAAGTGATTCTTACTATGCCTGAAACAATGAGCGTTGAAAGAATAAATTTACTCAAAGCCTACGGGGCGGAGGTCGTTTTAACAAGCGGCAAACTCGGTATGCAAGGCGCGGTCGAAAAGGCGAATGAACTTAATAAACAAATTGAAAATTCAATTATAGCGGGTCAGTTTTATAATCCCGCCAATCCGCTTGCACATTATAAAACAACGGCAAAGGAAATATATGAAGCGACGGAAGGAAAGTTAGATTATTTTGTGGCGGGAGTCGGCACGGGCGGAACGATAAGCGGTTCGGCAAAATATTTTAAGGAAAAAAATTCGAACGTTAAAATAGTTGCGGTCGAACCGGAAACTTCTCCGTTGATTTCCAAAGGATATGCGGGTAAACATAAAATTCAAGGTATCGGCGCGAATTTTATTCCCGATAACTATAAATCCGATTTAGTTGACGAGGTCTTGGCGATCGGCGACGAAGAATCTTTCGAGTATGCTAAACTGATTGCGAGGAAAGAGGGCGTTTTAGTCGGTATTTCTTCCGGAGCGGCTTTATGCGCCGCGGTTAAGATAGCGAAAAGAGTCGATAAAGAAAATATTAACGTCGTCGTTTTGTTGCCTGATACGGGTGACAGATATCTTTCAACCGATTTATTTAAATAATAAACAACCTGCCGTTTTTAATATTTTTCAATGTAAAAAGCCACGCGAGGGGCATTTGCTTGCGTGGCTTTTTTGCACAATAAAAGAGCCGTTTGTTTTAAACGACTCTTGTTTACTACGAGATGAAAATTACGCTCTTTCAACTTTTCCGCTTTTTAAGCATCTGGTGCAAACATATTCTTTTTTAACCGTGCCGTCAGCCGCTTTAACGCTAACTTTTTGAAGATTTGCGTTATAAGTTCTGGGGGTTTTACGGTTAGAGTGACTTACCAAATTTCCCGAAAGTTTTCCTTTTCCGCAAATACTGCAAACTCTACTCATATTAAAAATCCTCCTGATAGGTATTACTTTGTTTTTAACAGAAATACTTTATCATAATATTTAAGAAAAAGCAACGTTTTTTCAAGAGTTTGACAAAAAAATATATTAAAAGTTTTTAATCCGCTTCAATTTTTTTCAATAAATCATAATAAAGGGTTGCAAAATACGATTAAATATTGTAAAATAGTTTTATCCTAAGTGAGGTAAATATGTCTGTTAAAACCAACAATATATATGGCAAAATAACCATATCGAATAAAACGATTGAAAGATTCGTTAACAAAGTTTCTCTCGATTGCTACGGTATAGTTGAATTTGCGCCAAAAAATTTAATAGACGCTATCGTCAGTTTTTTTAGATTCGGTTCAGACTGCAAGGGTGTTAAAGTTCGCTCTTCCGGGGACAGAATTTTCATAGACTTGTCTATAATAGTTAAATACGGCGTATCGATAAAAGCAGTTGTCGAGTCGCTTAAAGAATCTATTAAATACAAAGTCGAAAGATTCACGGGTATGATAGTAGATACTATAAACGTAAGCGTCGCAGGCGTTACCGTATAAGGAAAAATACAAGTTCTCTTTTTGGGGTTTATATATGCAAAAAACGATAAACGGAGCAATGCTGAAATCAATGATTTTGACTGCGGCAAAGCTTTTAGAAATAAACAGAGTTACAGTAGACGCGTTAAACGTGTTTCCGGTTCCCGACGGTGATACGGGAACGAATATGAGTCTGACGATTTCGTC
>CAYQLN010000161.1:0-1821 GCA_964418455.1 uncultured Christensenella sp. | reverse complement strand
TTAAAGAGTCGTTTAAATGCTCTCCCGTGGATTTTGTGTAAAAACAAGTTAACTCTTTCGATGTAAACGCGTTTATTTGCGCGCCTATTCTGTCTATATAATCGCTTATTTCAAAAGCCGAACGAGTTTCGGTTCCTTTAAAAAGCATATGCTCTATAAAATGCGATATGCCGTTATCGGATTGCGTTTCGTTAACGCTTCCCGTTTTGACTATTATCCCCGCTGATACCGAACTGAATCCTTTCATTTGATTGACAACGAGTTTGAGTCCGTTTTTATACGTTTTTGTTTTTATCATTATTTCTCCTTTATTCCGCTATATTCTCGCTTACCGTTACCGCAGTGAGGTTTGCCGATTTAACGTATTCGAGAATTTCAGGCAACGCGTTAAGCGTGTGTTCTTTGGGGTGCATAAGCACGATGTCGCCGTTCGTTAAGCCTTCGGTCGCGCGTTTATAAACAAGCGCGCTGTCTTTGTCGCGCCAATCGATGGTGTCCTTAGACCACATAACGGTTTTGTAACCGAGTTCTTCCGCAACGCTTAAAGTCGTTGAAGAAAAACTACCGGAAGGCGGCGCAAAAAGCTTCGGACGAACGCCGCATAACGCTTCTACGACTTTGCCCGTTAAATATATTTCCTCTTTATTTTGCGCATAATCGAGTTTTTTATGGTCTTTATGAAAATATCCGTGATTTCCGATCTCGTTGCCGCTACCGACGATTTCGTTCAAAGTGGCGGCGTTATCGTCTGCCCAACAACCTCCGACGAAAAAAGTTGCCTTTGCGTTATATTCTTCGAGAACTTTTATTATCGAAGAAACTATCTGCGCGTTTTCGTACACGTTAAAGGCAAGCGAAATTTTTTGATGATTGCGATTGCCGTTATAATACGCGGAAACGCTTTCTCCGCCGTATATGGTAGTTACCCTTATCGGAACAAAACCGACCGCGAAAACAACCGCGATTATAAGACACAAAATACAGTTAACTATGAAATTAGTTTTTTTTATTTTCATATAAACACCGCCTTCTACTCATTTTATGCGACGGTGTTTTTCGTTATGAACCTTTTAAAATTAAATATGCAAGGCAAAACGCCTTGCATATTTAGTCTGAATTATTTGACGATTTCAAGAAGTTTAAGGTCTATGCCTTTTTCGCCTATCTTGACGATTTCCACTTTTACCTCGTCGCCTATGTGCAAAACGTCCTCAACGCTGTTTATTCTCTTATCGCTCATTCTGGAAATATGAATGAGTCCGTCTTTTCCGGGAGCGAGTTCGCAGAACGCGCCGACCTTGGGAAGGATACGAACTACTCTCGAAATGAACATATCGCCCACTTCGGGGTCTTTTGCGATAGAAAGTATTATCGCTTTGGCTTTTTCTACGTTTTCGACGTTGCCTACTGCGGCAATGTTAACCGTTCCGTCGTCTTCTATATCTATTTTAACGCCCGTTTCTTCGATTATTTTGTTTATAACTTTACCTTGTTTTCCTACGACGTCGCCAATCTTTTCGGGGTCGATGTTAAAGGAGATTATAGTGGGCGCATACTTAGAAAGTTCTGCGCGAGGTTTGTCTATAACTTCGAGCATTTTGCCTAAAATATGCTGTCTGCCGACGTTTGCTTGCGCGATAGCCGCACGCAAAATGTTTTCGTCGATGCCTTTTATCTTAATGTCCATTTGAATTGCGGTTATACCCTTTTCCGTTCCCGCAACCTTAAAGTCCATATCGCCGAGGAAGTCTTCCAAACCTTGAATATCGCTCATTATGGAAACCTTTCCGCTCGCCTCGTCTTTAATAAGTCCCATCGCTA
>CAYQLN010000160.1:0-1833 GCA_964418455.1 uncultured Christensenella sp. | reverse complement strand
TAGGCGATAAATACGTTCTTCAAAAACTTTTGGAAAACGATTTGTCGATAGGCGGCGAGCAAAGCGGGCACGTTATTTTAAAAGATATTGCCACCACCGGCGACGGAATTTTAACGGCGATAGCGGTCGCTAATATGATTATCGACGAGAAAAAGACTTTTTCGCAAGCGCTTAACGTGGATTTATATCCTCAATCGAATAAAAACGTTGTTGTAACGGATAAATTCAGAGTTATGAACAACGAAATGTTAAGAAATAAAATAGCGGAATACAGAGCGGAATTGTCTTCTAACGGAAGAATAATGATAAGGGCTTCCGGAACGGAACCTAAAATAAGGGTTATGGTTGAAAGCCAAAGCGAAGAGCAAAACGAAAGAATAGCAAACGCTTTAGTGGAAACTATTAAGAAGATAAGCAGTGAAAATTGATTTTAAAAAAAATAAAAGCGCGGTTTGCCGCGCTTTTATTTTTTTAAAGAAAGATTTTGGCCTAAAATTATATTTACAAAACTTTTCGAATGTGTTATAATTTACGCTGAAAAATTAAAAGGAGAAGTGTGTTATGAAATGTTCTAAGAATAATCTTTTTTTGGCTGTTGCGTCCACGATTATTATAGTCGCGTCGATAGTCGTTATGCTTTTAGACCTATTTATTCCGCTTAACTTTTGGGTTCATCCTTTTTTAAATTTCGTTTTTTGTTTGTTCACGGGGTTCGGTATATTGTTTCTGATAAAAGGGATAATGAATAAATCCGTATTTAATTTTTTTGTGGCTGTCGTGATTGTGGGATTTGCTCTCTTTTATGCATTGATAAATATATTAACTTCCGAATTATGGTGGGTTGCGCTGCTTATAACCTTTTGCGTTTGGTTAGTTTCCGCGGTTTGGAGTTTCGTATTTTTTGGGAACAGGACGGAAAAAATTGCATTAAACAGTAGCCCTGATTATAAAAATTATAAAGAAAGAAAATCGGAAAAAGAAAAACTCGAAAAAGTCGAAGAGGAAGAAATTCCGAAATTAAAATCTTTTAAAAACTAATTTAAGGACCGAATAATGGATAAAAGAAATTTAACTTTATTAACCGACTTATATCAACTTACCATGATGAACGGTTATTTCGAGAAAGGAAATAAAGAGGAAATTGCCGTTTTCGACGTGTTTTTTCGTCAAAACGGAATGATAACCTATTCGCTTGCTTGCGGATTGGAACAAGTAGTCGATTATATTTTAAATTTAAAGTTCGGAAAAGAAGAAATCGAATATCTAAAAAAATTAAACATATTCGGTTCGGACTTTTTGAACTATTTAGAAACGTTTAAGTTTACGGGTTCGGTTTATGCGGTTCCGGAAGGAACGGTTGTTTTTCCCAGCGAGCCTATTTTAACCGTAAAAGCACCGGTAATGCAAGCGCAACTTGTGGAAACGGCTATTCTTAATATGTTGAACTTTCAAACTCTTATCGCAACTAAGGCGGCAAAAATCAGGTATGTCGCTAAAAACGATTTGGTTATGGAATTCGGTTTGCGTAGAGCGCAAGCGCCTGACGCGGGAATATACGGCGCAAGAGCCGCTGTAATAGGCGGATGCGATTCGACTTCGAACGTTTTGGCAGGAAAAATGTTCGATATTCCCGTTTCCGGAACGCACGCTCACAGTTGGGTGCTTAATTTTAAAGACGAGTATACCGCATTCAAAGAATATGCTTCGGTATATCCTGATAACGCGTTGCTGCTTGTCGATACATTCGACACGCTTAAAAGCGGCGTTCCAAATGCAATAAAAGTTTTTGACGAGTTAAAAGAAAAAGGATATAACCCTAAGGGAATACGCCTC
>CAYQLN010000159.1:0-1842 GCA_964418455.1 uncultured Christensenella sp. | reverse complement strand
CTAAAAAAAACTAAATAACGAGCGCGGGCTTTTACCTATTCGGCAAAAGCCCGCGCTATTTTTTCATATAGTTTGACGATAAAAATTCAATTAAGAAATATAAATCAAAAAATCACTTCGCCGCATTCGTTACCTTGCATATCGCTTGCTCTTTATTCTGTTTTATGATAAACTAACCGTATCGAATGTCGAAATAAATTCGCAAAATCATAGGTAAAAACATTAAGGCGACGCACAAGAAAACTAATTATGCAAAAATCGATTTATACTTATAAAAACGGCATTAAAGACGGGTTGCCGATAGGACTCGGATATTTTTCCGTTTCTTTCGCGTTCGGCGTTACGGCATCGTCGCTCGGAATCCCCTATTTTATTTCCGTGCTTATTTCCATGACCAACTTAACGAGCGCGGGACAACTTGCGGGAATTTCCGTTATTGCGGCGGCAGGAACGATTGCGGAAATTATTTTAACGCAAGCGATTATCAATTCAAGATATTTTTTGATGAGTTTAACGCTAACGCAAAAGTTAGACAGGTCTTTTAAAACACCGTCGAGACTGTTTTTTGCTTTTGCGGTTACCGACGAAATTTTTGCCGTAGCCGTATCTAAAAAAGGGAACGTCGGCAAAAAATATTTCTTCGGGCTTATTCTTTTACCTTATATCGGTTGGACTCTCGGCACCTTGCTCGGCGCGCTATCCGGAAACCTTTTAAGCGAAGAATTGATAATTGCGTTGGGTATTGCGCTTTACGCTATGTTTATTGCGATTATCGTTCCTCCTTCCATAAACAACCGCGGCGTATCGTGCGCCGTTTTAATAAGCGCGGCAATAAGTTGCTGCTTATATTTTATTCCGTTTTTAAGCGGAATATCTTCGGGAATTTCTTACGTTATAAGCGCCGTTGTTTCCGCCGTTATAACCGCCTTTTTATTCCCCGTTAAAAACAGCGAGGAGGTAAGCGACAATGAGCTTGAGTAATATGCTTATAGCCGTCGTTGCGATGGCTACGGTCACATACCTCATACGTATGATACCGTTTGTGTTCTTCCGAAAAAAAATCAAGTCTGCTTTTATAAAGAGTTTATTGTTTTATATCCCGTATTCGGTTCTTGCCGCGATGACTTTTCCCTTCGTTTTCTTTTCGACGGGAAATAACGTGATTTTGGGCGCGTTAGGCACGGCAGGAGCGGTGGCGGCGAGCGTTAAAGGAAAATCTTTATTGACGGTCGCCTTAATTGCTTGCGCCATAGTTCTTGTCGCCGAAACGGCAATAATGTTTTATTAACGAAACCCCCGCGTTGTTTTTCAACGCGGGGGTTTTATCTTTTTTCCGTTTTTTAGAAAAGACCTACTATCTTTCCGTCGTCTAAAACGTCTATTTTTTCGGCGGCAGGGTTTTTCGGAAGTCCGGGCATAGTCATTATATCTCCCGTTAAAACGACTATGAATCCCGCGCCTGCGGAAATTTTAACGTTACGGACGGTAACCGTGAAGTTTTCCGGAGCGCCGAGTTTGGAAGGGTCGTCACTGAAACTGTATTGCGTTTTGGCAATGCAAACGGGGCAATCCGAAAAGCCCAATTCGGTTAATTTAGTTATTTGTTTTTCGGCGTTCGCGGTAAAATTAACGCCGTTACCGCCGTAAACTTTACGAACGACCGAAATTATTTTATCTTTTATCGGCAAGTCGCTTTCGTAACTGAACTTAAAAGAAGACTGCTCTTCTTCGCAAAGCCTTATAACCTCTTTCGCAAGCGCTTCTCCGCCTTTTCCGCCTTCCGCCCATCCCGTCGAAAGAACGACGTTAACGCCGAGAGAACGGCATTTATCCATTATAAAC
>CAYQLN010000158.1:0-1858 GCA_964418455.1 uncultured Christensenella sp. | reverse complement strand
CCAAATGGCTTAAAGTCGAAGTTTATAAAAACACCGTTTACGAAATGGAATTTCATAGTTATTTCGATAAAGCGTCGGGCAAAGTAAAATCGGGCGTGCCGAAATACGCTTTGAAAGATACCAAAATAAAAACCAAGAAAAAGGGCACGTTCGTCCGTTTTTTGCCGGACGATACCGTTTTCGAAACGGTGGCGTTTAATCCGGAAACCATACTTAAAAGGCTTAAAGAACTCGCTTTTTTGAACAAGGGATTGGAAATAAGTTTTTACGACGAAAAAACCGACTACCGCCAAACCTATAAATACGACGGCGGAATAGTGGATTTTGTCAAATACTTAAACGAGGGAAAAACCACCCTTTACGGCGAACCCATATACGCAAAAGCGCAAAAGGACAATATTCTGGTGGAATTCGCCATTCAGCATACCGATTCATACGTAGACAGCGTGTATTCCTACGTAAACAACATACCCACCGCGGAGGGCGGTATGCACGAAACGGGTTTCAGGTCGGGGCTTACCCGTTCGTTTAACGATTATGCGAGAAGCAGAAATTTTTTGAAAGATAAAGACGACAATCTTATCGGCGACGATTTTAAAGAGGGGTTGACGGCGATTCTTTCGGTAAAAATGCAAAACGTTCAATTCGAAGGACAAACGAAAACCAAACTCGGCAATCCCGAAGCGCGTCCCGCGGTCGAATGGGTTACGGTGAGCGAAATAGCGGAACAAGTAAAAAACAAAAAACTCGCAAAGGTTTTCGACGCGATAATAAATAAGGCGTTAAACTCCGCAAAAGCAAGACTTGCCGCAAAAAAAGCCAAAGACATAGCGAGGGCAAGTAAGTCGATAGAGGCGCAAAACCTTGTCGGTAAACTTGCAAGTTGCTCCGGGCGCAAACCGGAACTTAACGAATTGTTTATCGTTGAGGGCGATTCCGCGGGCGGTAGCGCAAAGTCGGCAAGGTCAAGGCAGTTTCAAGCCATACTTCCGATCAGAGGGAAGATATTAAACGTAGAAAAAAAGAAACTCGATTATATCCTTCAAAACGAAGAAATTCGCACTATAATAAGCGCGTTAGGCACGGGTATCGGTCCGGAATTCGACCTTTCGGGACTAAAATTTCATAAAGTGGTAATACTTTCCGATGCCGACGTAGACGGAAGCCATATAAGAATTTTGCTTTTAACTTTCTTTTTCAGATATATGAAAGAGTTGATAAGCGAAGGGCACGTGTATATCGGAATGCCGCCGCTTTATAAGGTGTATAAAGGGGATAAGCAGGAATACGCCTACGACGATAAAGAACTCGATAAAAAAATAGAAAAAATCGGCAAAGGCTATCAAATACAGCGTTATAAAGGACTCGGCGAAATGGACCCTTCTCAACTATGGGAAACCACGCTCGACCCGGAAAATCGAAATTTGATGAGGGTAACCATCGAAGACGCCGCAGAAGCGGATAGGCTTATTACCGTTTTAATGGGCGAAGAAGTCAGCGCGCGGAAACAATATATTTTCGACCACGCGAACTTCAACAGAGAAGACAGTTTCGCCAGCCGCAAACGTTCTTAAAACCAACCGAAACTAAGGAAACGCAAATATGGAAAACGAAAAAGGAATAATATACGCTCCGCTTGACGAAGTGTTTAAGGATTCGATGGTGGCGTATGCCGAACAAGTTATATTAGACCGTGCTTTACCGAGGGTAGAGGACGGATTGAAACCCGTTCAACGCAGAATATTATACGCTATGAACGAAATGGGTTTAACGCCCGATAAGCCGCACAAAAAGTGCGCGAAGATAGTCGGCGATTGTTTGGGAAAATATCACCCTCACGGCGATAGTTCGGTATACG
>CAYQLN010000157.1:0-1894 GCA_964418455.1 uncultured Christensenella sp. | reverse complement strand
C
Source organism: uncultured Christensenella sp. (assembly GCA_964418455.1). GTDB lineage: Bacteria > Bacillota > Clostridia > Christensenellales > Borkfalkiaceae > UBA1259. The sequence continues at coordinate 1,893 of CAYQLN010000157.1, read as the reverse complement.
AAGTTCCATAACGGTTTTCCCTGCGGCAACGTTTCCTTCGGCTATATGAAATTTGATAAGCATCGCTTTGCCTTCGGCAAAACTTTCTATTTTGAGCGCGGAAGGAAACTTTAATATCTGCGCTATTTCCATAGCCGTTCTGTATTCGGGATTGAAAACCATATCTATCCCGAGATAGGCGTTTAACGTCGGAGTTTCTTTAATATATTCGGGGTCCCTAACCCTCGCTATCGCGTGTTTAACTCCCAAGCCTTTTGCCAAAACGCAACAAACCATATTAAACTCGTCGCGCGAAGTGCACGCGATAAACAAATCCGCTTTATCGACGCCCGCTCCGAGCAACACGTCGCGCTCGCTTCCGCTGCCGACTATTCCGTTTACGTCGAATTTATTTACCAAAAAATCCACTGTTTTTTGGTCGTTATCCACTATAAAAAGGTCGTGATTTTCCCCGACCAAACTTTCTACGAGTTTTCCGCCGACTTTGCCGGCGCCGACTAATACGATTTTCATGATTTATATGATATACTTCCGCTTTGTTTTTGTCAACTTAATACACGGTCGACGCAATTTTCCGTTATTCTGTAACAAATCCGCCGAAAATTCATAATTTCGGCGGATTTTACGGTCTTATTCCTCTTTATTCTGCTTTTTTTCGACGGCAGAAGATTTTTTTTCTTTTTTAGAAATAATTTCTTTTGAATCATCCTCTGTATTCGCCGCGTTTAACGGTTCTTCCGCAACGAAAAATTCGGCTTCTTTCATATTACCCTTTTCAACGCTTTCGGCAGAATCATTCCGTTCGACAGCGGCAAGATTTTCAATATTTTCGACGGGCGTTTCGCACTTTTCCGCGACCGATTCTTTAATAACGAACGGTATTTTTTTGAAGTGATAAAACAACAACAAGCCCGCGCCGATCGCTATAAAAATTATAGAAGTCCATTGGGAAGGATAAAGCCCCAAAACCACCGCTCCGCGCGCGTCTGTTCTGAATATTTCTATAAACATACGCCACGCGCCGTACGCAATAAGATATATGTGCAATATTATATTGTTTTTCTTGAAATACAACAGGGATAAAACGACAAATAGCGCGAATAAAAACAACGATTCGTATAATTGAGTGGGAACGTAGTAACCCCATTTCCCCGTATCGCTCGCTTTCATATATATTCCGCCGAAAACGTACTCTTCGCCGAGATACGCGCCGTGGCAACAACCCGCCATCAGGCAACTTATTCTGCCGAAAGCGTGCGCTATGACTATGCAAATAGGCGCTAAGCGCAACAACTTGCCGAATTGCTCTTTATGCAAATTCTTTTTTGCGCCGGCGAAATATAAGTTTCCGCCGAAAAAATATATAAGCAAAAACGCACCCGCTCCGCCAAGCAACCCGCCCATAACGGTTATTCCCGCGCTCATAAAATCAAAACGGCCGGTTTCTATCCAATTATAAATCGCTTGACAAAATTTCGCCGCGACAAAACCCAAAACTATGGCTATTATCGCTACGTAAAAAATAAAACTTTGAAGGTCGGTATCCATACCGTCGCGTTTTGCATACAAAAAGAATACTATAAAACAGGCAATCAATCCTACCGCTATAAAAATACCGTACAGATTAACTCCCCTGCCGAATATCTCGAACAATGCCTCGGGTTTCATTCGCTACCTCCGTGAAATCTTTAACATTATACTATTTAATAAAAAAAAAGTCAACGCATAGCACTTTTTTGTTTGCAAAAATCGGGCAGACCGTGTATAATATAGTGGATTTACGGAGAAGTATCGAAGTGGTCATAACGAGCTGCACTCGAAATGCAGTTGTCGAGTTATCGGCACATGGGTTCGAATCCCATCTTCTCCGCCAAATTATTCCGATTCGTATTA
>CAYQLN010000156.1:0-1895 GCA_964418455.1 uncultured Christensenella sp. | reverse complement strand
GTAGGTATGGTTATAGACCAAATGAATATTGAAGAAGTTTTGGGGACAGTTGCTGGAGACGACACTTTGCTATTGATTACGAAAACAAACTTCGAGGCGGAAACACTCGTAAATACTTTGAGGAAGTTTTTAAATGCTGACTAAACTAAAAATACAAAACGTTGCGCTTATCGATTGCGCAGAAATTGATTTTGAACGCGGGTTAAACGTTTTATCCGGAGAAACGGGATCGGGGAAATCGGTAATTGTCGAATCGCTTAATTTTGTTTTAGGCGCGAAAGCAGATAAAACTATGATAAGAAGCGGAGAAAAAGAATGTTGCGTTTCAGCCGTTTTCGACGTAAAAGACAACTCTTATGTTGCCGAAATTTTTAATGATTTTGATTTCGAGCCGGATGACACGCTTGTCATAACGAGAAAATTTAATATCGATGGCAAATCCTCTATTAAAATAAACGGAAATTCGGCTACCGTGTCTATGATACGAAAGTTCACTTCTTATTTAGTAGACGTGCACGGACAAAGCGAGCATTTTTATTTGCTAAAAAAATCTAACCAATTAGAATTGATTGATACTTTTTGCGGAGACAAAGGAAAAAGCATTAAAGAGGAAATATTAAATAAATATAAGCAACTAAAAGAAAACGAAAATAAAATAAACGAACTTGGCGGCGACGAAAAGACAAGATTGACGAAGTTAGACGTTTTAAATTTTCAAATAAACGAAATAAGCGTTGCGGAACTTAAAAAGGGAGAAGAAGAAGAATTAGTCCAACTTAAACAAAAGTTACTTAATTACGAAAAAATCACTACTTCTCTTTCTACCGTAAAAGAAGCGGTTATAGGAGAAGGCGGAACTTCGGATATTCTTTCAAACGCTTATAAATCGCTTTCGAATATTTCTTCTTTCGGTACGGATTTTGCAGCTTTAAGCGAAAGATTAAACCAAGCGATCATCGAACTTCAAGATATTGCAGACTCGGCGGAAAATTTTCTTGACGAATCGGATCTGGGTAATATTGACGCTAATTACGTTGAAGAAAGATTGGATTTAATTAAAAACCTTAAACGAAAATACGGCGACTCGATTGAAACTATATTGGATTATTTAAACAATGCGGTCGAAGAAAAGGAGTTGCTTGAAAATTTTAATTTAGCAAACGAAAAACTTTTAATCGAAAATAATAATATAAAAAAAGATTTGTTTTCTTTATATAGCGAACTAAGTTCATTGAGAAAGAAAACCGCTAAGGAATTTTCTAAAAACGTTTTGATCGAATTAAAAGATTTAGGAATGGAAAAAGCAAAATTCGAAATATCGTTCGGAAATACCCCGAATATCGACGAGTGTCTTTTTAATTCTGCCAACGGATTCGATGAACTTGAATTTTTATTTTCGGCTAACCTTGGCGAACCTGTTAAGCCACTGTCATATATAATAAGCGGCGGCGAGGCAAGTAGATTTATGCTTGCTATTAAAACGCAGGCGCGTTCGGTAAACGGTATTTCTACGTATATATTTGACGAAATAGACGCAGGTATAAGCGGAAAAATAGCGAAAACCGTTGCTGAAAAATTTGCTAAAATTGCACTTAACGCACAAATAATCGCAATAACTCATTTACCGCAAATTTCGGTAATGGCGGATAATAATCTTTTAATTTCAAAAAGCGAACAAAATAATAAAACAAAAACGGAAGTTTTTAAACTTGATAAAAATGAAAAAATAAATGAAATTATAAGATTAATAGGCGGCGAAAGCGACAGTGAATCTGCAAAAGTTCACGCAAAAGAACTTATAGCGGAAGCGGAAAAATATAAAAACGCTCTTTAAAAAAACAAAACGAAATAAACGGCTTCGAAATATTTATTCTCGAAGTCGTTTTTTGTAAACA
>CAYQLN010000155.1:0-1899 GCA_964418455.1 uncultured Christensenella sp. | reverse complement strand
GCAAACGCAATCGCTTTGTCGGGCGTGCGGTGAGCGGAATAAACGTGCGCTTCGTATTCAACGCCGAATTCCTTTAACGTAGTCATCGTTTTTTCCAATACGGGCAAATCGCTGTCGCTACCCATTATTATCGCAACTTTTTTCATCTGATTCTCCTTGAAAATTAAAAAGGGCGCACGAACCCCTATCGGTTCGAGTGCGCCCAGACGGTCGGCATTATCGTTCCTTTACTCCCACGTGGTATTCCACTATATCCGTCAGTTATAAAGAATTCCGAATCCATATTCGCATTATATCAAAAATAATTTTTCTCGTCAAATATTTTTAACCTCTTTGAATACTTTAAAAAAACTTAATCGACATTTAAAAATAACTTAACTTTCGGTTTCCGTTCGGCAAAACGATTTATTTTTATTTTTTAACTCGGTTCTGCTTATTGCGGTTATTTTCCGCCTTTCGCAACTTTTGCGGGATACCATTTTTGAAACCATGCCGTAAACACGCCCATAAAAATCGGCAACACGCTGTTTATAAGCCCTACGAACGAACTCAATTCCGTATTCATAAGGAAAAACGTCCAAACGGAAGTGAGAATATACAATATTCCCCAAGCAAGCGTTAATATCGCGTTAGTCTTCATAAAAAGCGGATTTTTAAACGCTTTATCGCCGTTATAATCGTTTGCGGAATAAAATGCCGTTAACGGGATTTTCGTTAAACAGGACAACGACCACATTATGCCGAAGCACAAATACGCTGCGGGAATTATATATTTCTCGTTTGCGCCGAGTATTAAAGCGATAGACGCCGCGCACACCGCAAAAGAGGATATAATATCGTAGAAAGTCTTTTTCGCATTATAAAAAAGCAAAGGAATAAGCGCGCACACGCCGACGCTTATTATACTGCCGATAAACGGATTTATAGCCGCCGCCACCCAAAACGCAATCCACGGCAAAAGCAAAACTTTCATATCCGTTTTGCCTTTTTTGCTTTCGCATTTCTTTTCGTTCGAAGCGCCGCTTCCGAAATAATCGTCCCATTTAAGCATTAAATCGAAATCGCCCGAAACGCTGTATTGTCGGCGCATAAGAGCCTCTTCGCCGCTGATATTTCCGCTCGCTATGTCTTTCCAAACTTTTAGCGGGGTTTGAATTTTGGTGGTGAAAGGCTTAAAATTTTCGGTTAAAACTTCATACCCGTCTTTTTTCATTACTATTTGATATGTCTTACACGAATCGGTGTAGTTCATTTCCAACACGACGTCTTTTCCTCTATGCGATTTCGGGTTATAGAGAGCAGCCATCTGTTTTGTAAAAACCAACGATTCGTCCGCAACTTCGCCATTTTCGTCTATGCTCCAACTCGCGTCTGCCATTGCTTCGAAAACCGCTTTCGGAAACAACGGTTCTTCCAGTTTCTCCAAAATTTCGTCGCTTATCCCCTGAGAAGCGTATTCTTTACCTGCTCGCTTAACGACAGAAAGATACTCGTTTGTTCTTTCTTTTAATTCGGGATACCTGAAAAGTTCGCCCTGCGCGCAAAAAATCTTTTGATAATTTCCGCCCGTAAAACGGTCGAACATGGCGCAAACGGAATCGTAGTTTCCCTTGACGGTGTGAAATCCGCAAGTCGATATAAGCACCGTCTTTTTGCCGCTCAAATCGTATCTGGAAGGATGTCCTCCGCTTTCTGCGCCTTGCGACATAAAGGGCAAAGACATAGGAAGTTGTCTGTCGATAAGCGTTTTCAGTTTGCCGGGGACCCCGAAATAATATAGAGGAAAGGACCAAATAGTCAAATCCGCCCAAATTAAATCGTCTATTATTCCTTGCATATCGTCGTTTATAACGCATTTACCGGGAGTTTTGTTCCAACAAGAAAAACAACCCATGCAAG
>CAYQLN010000154.1:0-1944 GCA_964418455.1 uncultured Christensenella sp. | reverse complement strand
GAAGCAAAGTTGCACGCGCTCAGTTTGGAATTGTTGAGAGACATCGACAAAAACACGGTTAATTTTTCTCTTAATTTCGACGACTCTACCGAAGAACCGGATACCCTTCCCGGAAGATTCCCCAACCTTTTGGTAAACGGAGCGACGGGTATCGCGGTAGGTCTTGCGACCAATATACCCCCGCATAATTTAGAAGAGGTTATAAACGGCACGGTCGCTTATATAGAAAACCCCAAAATTTCCCTTGAAAAAATGATGGAATATATCCCCGCGCCGGATTTTCCTACGGGCGGATATATACTCGCGGGAGAAGAACTCAAAGAAGCGTACAAAACGGGCAAAGGAAAAATTAAAATCCGCGCGAGAGTCAATATCGAAAAGGAAAATAACGATAAATCAAGCCTTATAATAAGCGAATTGCCCTATCAGGTAAACAAATCCGCGCTTCTTAAAAAGATAGCGGATTTAAAGGAAAGCAGGAAAGAAATTCTCGGCGGAATAAAAGAGGTTGTCGACGAATCCGACAGAAACGGTATGCGCGCGGTAATAAAGTTATCCAAGGACGCCGACGCAAAAGCAATTTTGCAATATCTATATAAAAACACGGAACTCGAAGTTTCATACGGTATAAATATAGTCGCGATAGCGGGCGGAAAACCCGCTCAACTCGGGCTGCTCGACATAATTTCATATTACGTGAATTATCAAGTGGAAGTAATTCTCCGCAGAAGTAAATTCGATTTGGAACGCGCCAAAGAACGCGCTCATATCGTCGAGGGGTTAATCGTCGCGGTTAAAAACATAGACGAAGTTATAAAGATAATCAAAAGCGCGGACAATACCGCCGACGCGAGAGCGAAACTCCGTTCGAGATTCGATTTAAGCGAACAGCAAGCAACGGCGATACTCGATTTAAAACTTGCAAGACTGACGAAACTCGAAGTATATAAGTTAGAAGAAGAGTTAAAAGAATTAAAGAAAAAAATAGAATATTTATCGTCTATCATATCCAGCAAAGCAAAACAAAAGGAAGTCGTAAAAAAAGAACTTTTGGAAATAAAAAAGAAATACGGCGACGATAGGCGCAGCAACGTCATCGCTTTCGGAGAAGAAGTCGAAATAAAGAGTTTAGAAAAAGAACTCAAACAAATCGACGATTTCGTCGTCGGATTTACAAAGGGAAAAACGTTCAAAAAAATGACCTTGAAAAATTTCAAGGCAAGCGATAAAACGGTTAAGTCTAACGCAAATCCGCAAGACTTTTTGGTGCTTTCTGCGCAAGCGCGTTCCGATCAAACGTTGCTGGCGTTTACCAATCTCGGAAACTGTTGCAAAATAGATATGGAGATTGCTCCCGAATGTCGTTTCCGCGACAAAGGCGCGGCGTTTAACGCCGTTGCCAAGGAATGTGCGAGAAACGAATATCCCGTTGCGTTTTTTGCCGTTGACGAAAACAATCTTCCCGAAGGTTCGCTTCTTTTCTTTACGAAAGACGGCTTGATAAAGAAAACTTCCTTCTCGGAATACAACGTAATAAAACCCTTCTATCAGGCGATAAAACTCAAAGAGGGCGACGAACTGATAAAAGTCGAAATTGATCGCGAAAACACCACCGTAGCATATATAACAGAACAAGGTTTGGTGCTAAACGCGCTTAAAGACGATATACCCGAACAAGGCAGAGTCGCGGGAGGCGTTAAGGGTATAAACTTAAACAAAGGCGATAAAATCGTTTTCGTCTCTCAAATAGACGAAGAGGGCGAATTTGTCGTTATAACCGACGGCGGATGCTATAAGAGGGTGATAACTTGCGAAATCGAACCCATGCAAAGATACAGAAAGGGAATAAAGGTGTGCGAACTCGGCAAAGGCAATAAAATAATTTTCGCTTCTCACGTGAAAGAGCCTTTCGATTTAGCCGTTATAGATAATTTCGGGGTGGCG
>CAYQLN010000153.1:0-1988 GCA_964418455.1 uncultured Christensenella sp. | reverse complement strand
GCCGTAATCTTCTTCCGTTTCGGAAAAAAGAGCCGATAATCCCTTTCCAAGACCTCTGTTGTTTTTCATTTTACTTTCTCCGTTTTCGTTATTTTTTTGACGGTTGCTTGCTTAAAAATTCTTCCGTTAACGCAAGATACGCTTTTGCTCCCACGCAACGCGAATCGTGCAACGTTATCGGCACGCCGTGGCTCGGCGCTTCGGCAAGACGAATGTTCCTCGGTATGATGGTTTCATATACCCTTTTGCCGAAAAACTTTCTTATTTCCTCGCTTATCTGCCGAGAAATTATGGCGCGTTTGTCGTTCATCGTCAAAACGACGCCCTCGACTTTCAATCCCGCGTTTAAATGACGGGTTACGAGTTTTATGCTGTTCATAAGTTGCGACAACCCTTCCAAAGCGTAGTATTCGCTTTGAATGGGGATTATAACGGTGTTTGCCGCAACCAGCGCGTTTATGGTCAGCAAGCCCAGCGACGGAGGACAATCTATCATAACGAAATCGTATGAAGGAGCCGCACCCTCGATGGCTTTTTTGAGCGCGTATTCCCTGTTCTTCACGTACACGAGTTCCACTTCCGCGCCTGCAAGGTCAATGCTCGAAGGCAGAATATCGAGGTTTTCGATAGGCGTTTTTACCACCGCTTGTTCGATGGGCGTTTCGTCTATTATAACGTTATACGCCGAATTTTTCACGTCGCTTTTCGCAAAGCCCAAACCGCTTGTCGCGTTGCCTTGCGGGTCGAAATCCACGATTAAAACCTTGTACCCTTTTTGCGCGAGATACGCCGACATATTAACGCACGTAGTAGTTTTTCCCACACCGCCTTTTTGGTTAGAAAAAGCAATAATTTTTCCCATAGTTTCTCCTCAAAACAAAATATATAAGCAGTCTGTTATTCGTCTGCGTTTTCAGAGTTTTCTTTGTTTTTTTCTTCCGTTTTCTTTTTCTCCGAAATTATGACCTTGTTCTTTCTTTCGAACGGATTTTCCGAAAGTTTCTTTTCGTTTTCGTCCATAAACTCCATAATTTCTTCAACGGACTTTCCTTGCATCAAAAGATCGACTTCTTCGCTGAAAATGGTTTCCCTCTCCACCAAAAGCCTTGCCATGTTATCGAGAAGTTTTTTGTTCTCGCCGAGAAGTTTTCTCGCTTTCGCCAAAGATTCGGTTACTATTCGTTGAATTTCTTCGTCTATAACAGCCGCCGTCTTATCGCTGTAATTCGCGTGCGAAGCCATATCTCTTCCGATAAATATTTCCTTGTCGCTTCCGTAGGAAATAGGTCCTACTTTCTCGCTCATTCCCCATTCGGTTACCATAAGCCTCGCTCGCTTGGTTACCGCTTGTATGTCTCCCGAAGCGCCTGCGGAAATATCTTTTATAACAAGTTCTTCCGCAACTCTTCCGCCGAGAGACATAACTATATCGTCTAACAGTTTGGCTTTCGTCAAATGATTGTCGTCGCTGTCGGGTCTGGTCATCGTGTAGCCCGCCGCCTGACCGCGAGGGATTATCGAAACTTCGTGAACGGGATCGCAATTAGGCAAAAGTTTCGCGAGTATCGCGTGCCCCGATTCGTGATACGCGGTTATTCTCTTATCCGTTTCGGTTACCAATCTGCTCTTCTTTTGCGGACCGATAAGAACTTTGTTTATTCCCTCGTATAAGTCTACGTTAGTGATATATTTTCTGTTCGCCCTCGCCGCGAGTATAGCCGCTTCGTTAAGCAAGTTTTCAAGGTCCGCGCCGGAGAAGCCGCTCGTCATTCTCGCCACGGTTTTAAAGTTAACGTCGGGTGCTAACGGTTTGTTCCTCGAATGAACTTTAAGAATAGCCTCTCTTCCCTTAACGTCGGGAACGTTAACGTATATCTGCCTGTCGAATCTGCCGGGACGGAGAAGCGCGGGGTCCAATATGTCCGCGCGGGTCGTCGCCGCCATAACGAATATTCCGTCGTTGCTTTCGAACCCGTCCGTTTGAACGC
>CAYQLN010000152.1:0-2040 GCA_964418455.1 uncultured Christensenella sp. | reverse complement strand
ACATATAAACAAAGAGCGGACTTAAATCGTGAGGTTGGGTTCGCTCTTTTTTGTTCACAAGCGTTGCGCTTAAATAGAATAATTTACCTTTAAAACCTGCGCGGGGCGGAAAAATTTCCGCCCCGCGCGCGTTTATAGATGTTTTTCTTGTTACAATAATATAAGAGCAACAATTTTATCGGGTTCGCGTTTTCGTTTTGTTTCGAAACGGGAAGAAGAAGAGGGTGATGATTTCTTCGGCGAGTTCGGGCGTGCGGGTGCGGAGTAATGAAGAGAAATGCTAAACGCACGCGGAGGAATAATTTTATCGGCGCGTGTTTTGTCGGGTTTTGCGGTAGTCGGCAAAAAATAAGGCAAAATAAAATATTATTTATTGACAAAGGGGATATTAAATGTTAAACTAATAAAGTATATCAAAATGAAAAATTCTCGCTTTTTAAGGAGATAAAATGAATAAAATTTGGAAAATATTGATTTCCCTTATGCTTGTTGTCGTTTCCTGTTTGTGTTTCGTTGCGTGCGACGGCGACGACGGTAACGACGTCCCCGACGGATACGTTTTCAAAACTTACGGCGACGACGGATATTATACGCTCGTAAGTTATAAGGGAAGCGACGCGACTTTGACCGTTCCCGCAGAATACGAGGGAAAAAAGGTGGGCAGAATCAAGGCGAACGCTTTCAGCGGAAACAGCACCATAGAAACATTAGTTATTCCTGATTCCGTGGAAGTTATTGATAAGTCGGCTTTCGGCGGTATGATCGCGCTTAAAGAACTGACCGTTCCGTTCGTAGGTCAATATGCCGATTCGGAAACTTCTATCAACGACAACAACGTAACGGGCGAAAACAAAGCGGTCGACGAAGCGAGAACTTTCGGATACGTGTTTTCTTCCGTTCAATATGACGGAAGTCTTAAACTGACTCAAACCTATAACGACGCGACGGAAACCGACGACGACGGTAACGAAACCGCAACGGGAGTGTTCGATTTCTATATGCCCGCAAAACTCAAAACGGTAAATATAATCCCCGCGGAGGGATACGGTATTCCCGCATACGCGTTCTACGGAAATCAAGCGTTATATAAAATCACGCTCGGCGAAAAGGTCAACGCGATAGGCGATTATGCGTTTTATTCTTGTCAAGTCCTTAATACTTTCACGGTTACGGCAGGCGTTAAGAAAATAGGCGACTATGCATTATACGGCTGTCGCGCGCTCGGTAACGAAAATAACGGAAAAGGATTTGCGTTTGCAACGAACTGCGCGCTCGAAGATATCGGAGATTATGCTTTTTGCGGAATAAAAACGACTTCGCTCGTTTTGCCCGGCAGTGTTAAAAATATCGGGAAATACGCGTTTGCTTCCATAACTTCCGCCAACGAAATTTTGGATAACGGCGAAACGCAATTAAAGACTATAACCCTTTCGGAAAATTTGAAAAGCATAGGCGAAGGCGCGTTTTTCAAGTGCGTTAAATTAGAAACGGTTACTATTCCCGCCGCGGCAAACGGAATAACGGTCGGCTCTTATGCCTTCGAATATTGCGAAAGGCTCGTTTCTTTCGATTCTTCGTCGGAACGCGTTATCGACCTTTCTAAAACGAATACCGTAGGAACCATGGCGTTCGCATTCCTCGGCGAGGCGGAATACGAAGTTATCGAAGGCGGTTCGAACGTCAACGCTTATGCGTTTAAGGATACAAAAACCAAATAAGATTATTGAAAGCAATTAAAGTGATTTAAAAAAACGATAATACACTCCGAACGAATTTTTTAGTTTTCGTTCGAAAAAGAAAAGGCTACAAAAGAACGGCGCGGCGGAATTTTCCGCCGCGCCGTCCTTTTTAAAAAAATAGTCTCCCTCCCGTCCGCATTTTGCGGACGGGAGGGGAGAAAAAATTTTGCGAACGAATTGTTTTTCTTTTTTCTTTTGCGATTTACAAAAGGATAACGTAAACGCGTCATTTGTAAACGTTAAAAAAGCAGCAAATAATTTGTTAAAAAAGATTGCAAACGATAAAAAAATATGATAAAAT
>CAYQLN010000151.1:0-2054 GCA_964418455.1 uncultured Christensenella sp. | reverse complement strand
CATACCGACAGCGAAAGGGTTTTCGATTTCCTTTCGCAGTTTACCGAATGGAAAGAGTACAGACACAAGGTTCTCGCTTTTATAAAAGGCAAACTCGTTCCCGTGCCTTTTAATCTTAATTCTCTTTCCGTATTGTATTCCAAAGAAAAAGCGGAAAAGATAAAAGAGATTTTGGTTGCGGAATACGGAATGAACGGCAAAGTTTATATTTTAGACTTGAAAAAACATTCCAATCCCGAAATAAGAAAATTTGCGGAATTCGTGTACGAAAACGTTTTTTATACGTATACGAAAAAGCAATGGGGAATTAAACCGGAAGAACTCGGCGGAGAAGTTATGACCAGAGTTCCCGTCAGCGTTTCTTACGACGACGGATATTTTGCGGACGCATATCAATATATGCCGAAAAAGGGATTTACCGAAACGGTTACCAATATGTTGAAGCATCCGAACATTCAACTGCGTTTGGGAAAGGACGCGCTCAAATCGCTTGTTCTTAAAGACGGAACGGTATATCTCGACGGCGGAGAATTCGACGGAAACGTCGTTTGGACGGGTTGCGTAGACGAACTGTTCGGATATAAGTTCGGCGAGTTGCCATACAGGTCGCTTAATTTCAAATTCAAGACCAAAAAAACCGCGTCTTATCAGGAAGCGGCGGTAATAAATTACACGACGAGCGCGAAGTTTACGAGGATAAGCGAGTTCACGAAGTTTACCTGCGCGCCGCAGAAAAAGAGAACGGTTATAGTCAAAGAATTTCCTACGGCGTTCAAAAAAGGCAAAAACGAGCCGTATTATCCCATTCCCGCTTCCGGCAACGAATTGGAATACGAAAAGTATAAGGCGGAGGCGGCTAAATATAAAAACCTTTATTTGTTGGGAAGGCTTGCCACTTATAAATACATAAATATGGACCAAGCGGTCAAAAACGCATTGGAACTTTGCGACGAGCTTTTGAAAGAAGAAAACGTTGTCGTTCAAAAAGAGGCGGCGGAAGTTCGAAGCGGCAACGCGGAAGTTAAAGCAAAGAAAAAATCGCCCGCAAAGAAAACGGCGACAAAGAAAGAAAAAGTTCAAGAAACGATTTCCGAAAAGGAAGTTATAGAACCGGAAAAGCCCAAAAAACAACGCGCGCTCGGCAAATGGGTTATAGAAAAAAAGAGCGAGGGCGAATACGTTGCGGTGCTTTCGGCGACCAATAAAGAAGTTATGCTGACCAGCGAAATTTATACTACCGAAAAGGGCGCGAGGAGCGGCATAGAAACGCTTGTTAAAAACGTTAAAGAAACGGGCAAGTTCGAAATTTATAAAGACAAAAACAACAATTACTACTATAAACTGAAAAACGCGAACAACAGGCTTTTATGCGTCGGAGAGATATATAAATCCAAAGACCAATGCGAAAAAGCGGTGGAATCGGTTAAGAGGATAGTTAACGCGGCGCAAATAGCGGGAGAACTCGTCGTGGGCGAGGGATACGTGGAATATTTGCCGCAGGAGTTAAATCTCGAAGAAAAGAAAGGCGCGAAAGGAAAGTGGGTAATCGAAAAGGACGAGGACGGAAAGTTCGTTGCGAAACTATTCGCTTCTAACGGACAGTTGATGCTTTGCACGGAAGATTCCGTTGCGGAAGAAACCGCGCTTGCTAAAATCGAGGCGGTTAAAAAGAACGCGCTTGACGGCAATTTCGTTATAGACAGAGATAAATTCGGAAGATTTTATTATAAACTTCGCAACGCTCAAAAAACGCTTATCTGCATAGGAGAAGCGTACGAGAAAGTCGAATCGGTTAAAAGCGCAATCGAATCCGTCAGAAGATTTTCCAATACGGCGGTAATAGTCCCCGCAGAGGAAAAGGAAAACTAAAAAAAGAAATAAAAAAAAGAGCGACCGAAACGAAACGGCCGCGTCGTATATTGTTTTTTTAGAACATTATAAAAGAGTAGCAAATTTCTGCTACTCTTTTCAATTTTGCTTTGAAAAGCACGCGATTTTGTCTGTAAAGTATAGTGTCGTAAATCAACATTATGGACAAATACTAATATTTACAA
>CAYQLN010000150.1:0-2057 GCA_964418455.1 uncultured Christensenella sp. | reverse complement strand
GATAATCCGCTTATAGCGCACGTCCACGAAGATTACGATTTGAGTAAAATCGTAAAAATAGAACGTTCTTATGCGCAAACGCTTTTAAAAAAATTCACGCCGGGGCCTTTGACTTTGGTTTTTTACGGCACGGGCGCGGTATGCGACGAAGCGACTTGCGGCGGAGAAACGCTCGCGGTCAGAATTCCGCTTCACGAAGGCGTTCGAAAACTTTTGAAAGCGGTAGATAAACCGATAGTCGCTCCGAGCGCAAACCTTTCAAAACACACAAGCCCCGTCACGGCGGAACACGTGTATAACGACCTGAACGGAAAAATCAAACTTATACTCGACGGCGGTAAATGCGCGGGCGGAATAGAAAGCACCGTGCTCGACTGCACGGGCGAAGTGCCCAGGATATTGCGAGCGGGACTTGTCACGAAAGAGATGATAGAGCAAGCGGTCGGCGCGTGCGAAATAGCACAGCATAAAGAGGGCGACAAGGTTAAATCGCCGGGCGTTAAATACGCGCACTATATGCCTAAATGTCAAACCGCGCTTTTTTATGAAAACGAAATAGATTTAGCGAAAAAATTATATTCGGACTACTTGAAAAAAGGCAAACGTCCGTTTATAATGTGTCAAAAGGCTTTTGAAAAGCAATTTGAAAATTATAATATATTGAGTCTTGGCGAAACCGATTTGCAAATGGCTAACGGTTTATACGACAAACTTTTGGAAGGGGAGAAGAAAGCGGATATAATAATAGCGGTTGCGTTCGATAGAAACGACGGAGTGTATATGGGCGTTATGAATCGCTTGAAAAAATCTTGCGGAAGGATATGATGAAAATAATTTTCGTGTGCACGGGCAACACTTGCAGAAGCCCTATGGCGGAACTTATATTAAAGAACAAACTTAAATTTGCGCAAATAAAGGGAATTCGCGTGTCGAGCGCGGGAATAAGCGCGAACGACGGGGATAAAATATCCCAAAATTCCGCCGCCGCGCTCAAACAACTCGGCATAAAAAGTTATGCTTTCCGCTCGAAGTTTCTAACGCCGGAAATGATAAAAAAAGCCGATATGGTAATCACGATGACGGCTATGCACAAAGCCGTGCTCGCGGAATACAAAAACGTCTATTCCGTCGCCGAATTGACGGGGTTGGGCGATATACCGGACCCTTACGGAAGAGATTTAATGACATACGTAAAAACTTCGCACGCAATTCTCGACGCTTGCGACGCGATACTCGAAAAACTGACCGTATATTGAACACGCGGTATTAAAGGAGAAATAAAAATGAAAATAGCGATAGGTTGCGACCACGGCGGAATAAACCTTAAACCGGAACTTATAAAGTATCTTGAAAGCAAAAACGTGGAATACAAAGATTTCGGTTGTTACGATAAAACTTCGGTAGATTACGTAGACTATGCCGAAAAAGTCGCGAAAGCCGTTCAAAAAGGCGAATGCGATTTAGGGATTTTGATTTGCGGTACCGGCATAGGGATGAGCATAGCGGCGAACAAATTCAAAGGTATTCGTTGCGGTCATTGTCACGACGGGTTCAGCGCGAAAATGACAAGACTTCATAACGACGCCAATATTTTAGCGTTCGGAGAAAGAGTTATAGGCGTTGGGCTTATGACCGAAATAGTGGAAAATTTTATTTTCACCGAATTTTCAGGCGACGAAAGGCACGTTCGCAGAGTAAATAAAATTTCCGCTATCGAAGAGGAAAATTTCAAGTAAAATTCAAGCGTCAGGCAATATAAACGAGGGAAATATGAATAAAGTAAAAAAAGCAATAATCCCGGCGGCGGGACTCGGAACGAGATTTTTGCCGATAACAAAAGCCGTCCCGAAGCCGATGCTTCCCGTTCTCGATAAACCGACCATTCAATATATAATAGAAGAACTCGCGGAAGTGGGAATAGAAGAAGTGATAATCGTAGTAAACCCGTCATCGGTTGTTATAGAAAATCATTTCGGCAAAGCGGAAGAATTGGAAAAGAGATTGCTTGCCGACGGAAAGCAAAAACTCTATGAAATCGCGCTCGAAACCCGCAAGTT
>CAYQLN010000149.1:0-2058 GCA_964418455.1 uncultured Christensenella sp. | reverse complement strand
CGCCCGAATCCATAACCCTGTCCATAACTTCTTGATTGTCGCGGAATATTCCGCCTTGTTTTAACATTTCGTTGACCAAAGTGGTTTTGCCGTGGTCTACGTGCGCTATTATCGCAACGTTCCTGATGTCGTTCCTTTTCACTTTAATACACTCCAAATAATTCTATCCGTTTTCCCCGATACGTTTTTACAGCGCGGTCAAAAGACATATAAGCGTTTTTGCGTCTTTTATTTCGCCTCTTTTCAACATTTCTTTCAGCGCGGACTTTTCCACCCATTCGCTGCTCAAAAATTCACCCTCGTCCAACTTCTTTTCGCACGGCGAAAGTTCGCTCGCTTTGTATATTCTTATAATTTCTTCCGTATAGCCCGGAGTAGGATAAACGTCGAACATTTTTTCAAGTTTGCCGGCTATAAGTCCGCCCTCTTCCATAAGTTCGCGTTTTGCGGTTTCTTCGGGCGATTCGCCCTCGTTTATCTTGCCCGCGGGTATTTCGTAACTTACTTCTTTATAAGGATATCGGAATTGTTTTACGAGCAAAATCTTGCCGTCTTTTTCGCAAAAAATCGCCGAACCGCCGCTATGCTCCACAATTTCGCGAATTGCTTTTTTTCCGTCGGGCAAAAGCACTTCGTCTTTTCTTAAATTCAATATCTTGCCCTTATAAATATATTTTGTTTCGAGCGTTTTTTCTTCAAAGTTCATCTGTGATTTCCTTGACTAACTCGGTAACCTTTTTAAGACGTCCGAAAAACAGGAAAACGTGCGCTTTTACCGCGTACTTATACGCCGTGAAAGCATATTCGACGGCGTCTTTATCGGAACTGTCTATAACGTTGGCAAGCATATCTATAACGAGCGTTAAATCGTATTTTTCCTTTTCGCCGAGTTTGCTTTCTTTAACCCTTTTTTTGTCTGCAAGCAATATCTCCCTGAGATTTTTCAAACTTTCCCCGTAAACTTTTTTGCCGCGTTCTATTTCCTTTTTTTCTTCTTCCTTACGCAGCGTTTCCTCTTCCGCGCGGCGTTGTTCTTCTTCGTTAAAAGCCTCTACGGGGTCTTGAAGTTTCCCGTCGATAACGCTTTCCATAAGCGATTTTACGGAATTTTTAAAGGGTTTTATCATAGAAATCAAAAAAGAAGAATATGCCGAATACGCGCTTCCGTCTACGTAAAAATATTTATCCAAAAAATCGCCGAGTTCGATGTTCCCCGCGTCTATATCCACCAACACGTTGAATATAAACGCAAGCAATTCTCTTGACGTTTTGGGCAAAACAAATTCGCCCTTATCTTGCACGAAAGGACTTTTAATTAAATATTGTTTTTTTGCTTCGCGATAATCGAAATCGGTAAGACAGTTTTTGAACAACGCCAAAAGCGTGTTCGACGTTGCGATGCTTTTTAACAAATTGACTATCTTCACGTCGGCAAGAATATATTGACTGTCTATAAATTCATCTGCTCTTGCTAAAAAATTATCTAATTCTTCTCGTTTTGCCATTTTTTCACCCAAAGTTATTTTTTTCATTTAATCGAAAGGTTACGCGTTATAAAAAACGCTTACGTTTGCTCTGATTATAAGTTTGCTTGCAAGGACGTTTTTGCGACCTGTTTCAAGTTAGCGCACGGCTTTTTATGTAAAAAGCCGCAGAAAACGTTAGTTTTCACTTTGCGTTCGGCAAAGTTACGCTATAATTATATTTTTCTTATTCTCCAAACGAAGCAAGTTCGTTAGGGTGCTGTCGCACCATAGTATTTTGCGTGAACGCAAAATACAGAGAATAAAAAAATGAAATACTGCGCCCAGCCACCCTTGGAAATGCTTCGCACCCAATGCTTGTATTAAAACGTTGAAACGAAACAAAATTAAAAATTTTGTCGCAACTATCGTTGCCCCCGCGCATTGCTGTCGCAATTCGCCGTTTCTGTTGAAATACGGCGTAAAAAAGCCTGCAAATGCTTCGCGCTTGCGCTTTTTTACTTGTATTATATCACATATTGATTATTCGATAAACTTTTTTTTAGCATTTTCTTAAAATTTTCGACATTCTTAT
>CAYQLN010000148.1:0-2064 GCA_964418455.1 uncultured Christensenella sp. | reverse complement strand
GACGAACATATAGTCTACGTCTTGCCATATAACGTCCGTCCAAAATTGTTTAACGGCGCCCGCTATAACGGGACCGCGCCAAACTACGGGATCTTTGTCGTTTTCAAGCAATAAATTTATTGACATAACGTCTATGCCCGTCTTTGTGGAAACAGGCAGAATATGTTTGCCGTCGCGACTTGTTGCCTTTTCGCTTAAACCGTATATTTTGGGTATTGAAGGACCCGTTATGTCCGCGTCTAAAACGGCGGTCTTATACCCCTTTCTTTGCGACAAAACCGCAAGCATTCCGGTAACGAGGGATTTACCTACCCCGCCTTTTCCGCTCACGACGCCTATAACTTTTTTTACGCTGCTAAATTCGTTTAACTTTTCTCTGAAATCCTTTTTTTCCGCACAATCTTTCGAAGAACAATTCGAACAATCGTGCGTGCAATTTTCGCTCATACAAAACTCCTTATATAATTCTTTCTTTTATTTCCGCGCTATCTTTTTCGGTTGCGACCGAAAGAACGTACTCCTCGCCGTTAACGTTCAATTTTTCGTATTTGACGGGAATATCGTCTTTTCCGCTTTTGAACACCGCCTCTTCCGCCGTCCATAAAGCGGTGAGCACAGTTTCCGCACGTTCGTTTTTATCGAAAATCAGACCGTAGGTATTCATAAATCTTCTTTTGATTGCCAAAATTTTTTTATCGACCGCTTGAACGTCTATCCCGACGGGAGAATCCGAAATCACCGCGCAAACTACGTTTTTAGAATGAGAAAGCGAAAAAAAATACTCGCCAAAAGAATCTTTCCAAACAAACCCGTCTGCCGTTAAACGTTTTACCACGCGCTCCAATCCGTTAAGTTTTAACAACTTCGTTAAAAGCGCGAATACGGCTATGCTTTGTTTTTTTCTTTTTTCGTCGGTAATTTCCTTTATTCTCTCTATCCTTGCTTGCGGAAAATCGTTTACGTTTATATTATTAAAATCTATTTTCGAAATATCGCAATAGGCTAAATCAATCATTTATTTAGTATATCAAACTCGAAAAAAAATATCAAGGTAAATAGCGGATAGTTTACGAAAATATGCTCTCGTTATATTTTTTTGGTTTTAAATATCGAAAGATATTCATATTTTTTAAAAAAAATTCGTTAACTATTGAAGAACATCGTCTATTATGATATAATATCTTAAAACATAAAACGGAAGAGGTGAGTTATATGAATATTTGGCACGATATAGAAAACAAGCGAATAACACCCGAAAAGTTCGTTGCGGTTATAGAAATAAGCAAAAATTCCAAACAAAAATACGAACTCGATAAAACTACGGGATTGCTTCGCCTTGACAGAATTTTATATACTTCTACCCACTACCCCGCAAACTACGGATTTATACCGCATACTTTGGCGAGCGACAACGATCCGCTTGACGTTTTGATTTTGTGTAGCGAAAGTTTGGTTCAGTTGAGTTTGGTTAACTGCTATCCGATAGGCGTTATTATTATGAGCGACGGCGGAGATAAAGACGAAAAAATTATAGCCGTTCCCGAAAGCGACCCGAATTACAACACTTATAAGAGCATACACGATTTACCCTCGCACGTTTTCGACGAGATGAAACATTTCTTTTCCGTTTATAAGGAACTCGAAAACAAACACACTTCGGTAGACGTTATCGCCGACCGCGACGAAGCGTTGAAAATCATAGAAGAGTCTATGCGCAACTATAAAGACCATTTATACGACTTGACTACAAAATAATTTCCTAATAATTTAATTTTGCAAAAACGCTAAAACCCCTTGACTTTTAACCGTAAGTCAAGGGGTTTTTCATCGCTTGTTATAAATACTTTCTTTCCGATTATTTCTTTTCTACAAGAACTTTTTTGAGTTTTGCGAATCTGGGAAGTCCGTCTTCTTTAACCATATTCGGTTCGCCTTGTATTAAAGGAAGCGCGTATTTAACGAATTCTTCGCTTATACCCGTTCCGTCATTTATTATCCATTCGAGAGGTACGGTCTTTTCGGTGTTTGCGGCAAGTTCTAACGGAAGAAGTTTATATTCGCATT
>CAYQLN010000147.1:0-2072 GCA_964418455.1 uncultured Christensenella sp. | reverse complement strand
TATACTCCTAATCCTGTCAACAACGCCCCCAAAAAAATCATAATCATCGAAACGTAAGAAGAAAGTTCATCCCCCGAAAGCCCTACGAATTTTTCAAGAATTAACCTAATTCCTTGCCCGATTACGCAAATTGTCCCGCCAACCCAAAAAGCACGAAAAAGCGAACGCGCTTCTTTTGTCTTCGGCGAAATCAAGCAAACGTACTTTAAATAATTATCGTTAATGCATTTTTCAGTTGTTTTCATCTTTTTTCCGCCTTTCCGACGCTTAAAAGAGATTCTCTTTCGTCGTTGTTTTTCAAAAATTCAAAGGATTTTATTTTCACTTTCATAGTAATATTTTGCACAATTAACTTGATAAAATACACAAAAAAATAAATACAGCCTAATATTTAAGCCGTATTTTATCTATTATTTTATTTTCGAGTCTTGAAACCTGAACTTGCGACACCCCTAATATTTTAGATACTTCGCTTTGCGTTTTATCTCTAAAAAACCTTAGCACAACTATTTTACGTTCTCGTTCGCTCAATTCATCTATAATATTGGAAATATGAATTTTATCTATCATAGAATCTTCGTTGCTTTTATCGCAAATTTTATCCACAAGTTCCTGTCCTTCTTCGTCGTCCTCATATTTTTCGTATAACGATAAAGGCATTTTGGAACTATCAATCGCAACGACTACTTCTTCGCCTGTAACTTCAAATTTTTTTGCTATATATTCGATACTCGGCGATTCATCGTGAACTGCTTGATATTCGCCTATAAAGCGATTTATTTTATTTGCCAGAATTTTAATGGTTCTCGAAACTTTTATCGCCCCGTTATCTCTAATATATCTTTTAATTTCTCCTATTACCATCGGAACCGTATAAGTTGAAAATTTAACGCCGAACGATTCGTCGAAATTGTTCACCGCTTTCAAAAAACCTATACAACCTATTTGATATAAATCTTCATATTCTACGCCTTTATTCTGAAATCTTTTAACAATACTTTTTATTAACGGAGAGTTTTCAACGAAAAGTTTTTCTTTTGCGCTTTCGTCCCCTTGTTTTGCTCTTCTTATGCAATCAAGCGTATCTTCTTGATTTAACATTCTATACCCAAAACCTATAAATTATTAATTTTTTTCATCATATAAACTATTGTCCCTTTACCGAACTTACTTTCGACGACCACCTCGTCCATAAAACTTTTCATTATAGTAAAACCCATTCCGGAACGTTCTTCTTCGGGTTTTGTCGTATAAAAAGGTTCGAGGGCTTCGGAAACGTTATTTATTCCTACTCCGAAATCAATAATTTTTATATGTAATTCTTCATTAAAAACTTCCGCTTCTATGCAAATATCCCCTTTTTCCTCCGGATATGCGTGAACTATCGAATTAGTTACCGCTTCACTAACTGCTGTTTTTATATCCGCTATTTGCGATACGCTCGGATTTAACGTCAAAGCAAAACACGAAACGACGCTTCTTGCAAACGACTCGTTTTGCGAAATAGCGGAAAAAGTAATCTTCATTTTATTTTTCAATTCCATAAATCACTCCATTAAAATTTAGGCATAATACTATATAAACCGGCAAGTTCAATAACTTTTTCCGTCTGCGGCGAAGCGCCCGTTATGTATGCAGGAACGCTAAATTGCCTCAGTTTTTTATATCTTCCGATAAGTAGTCCTATTCCGGTGCTATCCATAAACGAAAGACCGGACAAATCAAAAATGACTTTATTCGAATCTATATGTTCGCAAAGAACTTTATCTAAAATATCCTTCGCTTTCGAAGCAGAATATTCGTCGAGTTCGCCATATACGAATAAAGTTAAATTTTTTCCGTTTCGCCTGTATTTAATTTCCATTTTTATCTCCTTTATCGCAAAATAATAATAACATAGCCTAAAAAAAGTATTCTGTCGTGTTTTGGTTAAAAAAAGTGAAAAAAGTCGCAAACATTCAATTAAAATTTAATAAAAATTTTTAAAAAAACACCCTTTTTCTTGTTGACAATTCTAACGATTTAGGCTATTATATTAAAGCGTCGTGAGGAAACGGGGTGTAGCGCAGTTG
>CAYQLN010000146.1:0-2075 GCA_964418455.1 uncultured Christensenella sp. | reverse complement strand
GGTATATCCTTCTTTATCGCCGATATAATCCGCCATCATATTGTTGTAGTCGAGTTTCAGGGTCATGCTTTTGCGCCAAGCAGCGTCTTTATAACTCATTTTGTCATCCTCCGTTTTAAGAATAAATTATATTATAAATATAATAATACACGCCAAAATAAATGTCAATATCAAATCATATTATTTTCCACTATTTTAGACAATTTTAACCTTTTAACGGCTACGATTTTGTGCACTTTGAATAAACGGATAAAAATCGAAAAAAAAGACCTTGATGTTTTATTCAAAGTCTTTTTTTATAATTTTACTAACCTTTGACGGCTTTTATTTGTTCGTTGATTTTTTCTCTCATATCAATGAACTTATTTAATTTTTCCCTTTCCGCGTCGACAAGTTGTTTAGGCGCTTTTTCCAAGAAACCGTTATTGGAAAGTTTCCCGCTGGCACGTTTAATCTCGGCATTCAAATTGTCGAGTTCTTTATTCAGCCTTTCAAGTTCTTTTTCAAAATCGACAAGTTCGCCGAGCGGAATATAAATTTCCGCGCCGTCTATTACTTGAGAAACGGTTTTCTCGGGAATTTTCGCTTTATCGTCTATAAACTCGATATTTTCCACGCCTGAAAGTTTTTGTATATATACCGTGCCGTTTTTTATTGCCGTCTTTTTGGATGTCACAACGAAAAGGTTAACTTTTTTAGATGGCGGAGCGCCTACTTTTACCTTGATATTCCTTATTGTTTTTATTATTTCTTTAACCAGATTAACGTCCTTTACCGCCGCGGCATAATTGAGTTTCGAGTTATACCTCGGGAACTCTTTTAACATTAAAAATCCTTCGCTATTAGGCATCGAACTGTAAATTTTCTCCGTAATAAAAGGAACGAAAGGATGAAGAAGTTTAACGATTTCTCCCAAAACGTATACCAAAACACTTATGGTAGAATCCCTTTTAATGCCATCGTCGCCGTATAAAACGGGTTTAGTAAATTCAATATACCAATCGCAAAAATCGTCCCAAACGAATTCGTATAAATTTGCCAAAGCAACGCCCATTTCGTATTTTTCCATATTTATGGTAACGTCTTTTATGGTTTTATTGAGTTTCGTTATAATCCATTTATCCGCAACGGATAATTTGCAATTTTTTATATCAAGTATATTTTTTCCTTCGGCGTTAAGCAAAACGAACCTCGAAGCGTTCCAAACTTTATTCATAAAGTTTCTCGCGCCTTCGATTTTTTCGTCGCTAAACCTCATATCGCTACCGGCGGCAACGCCGTTTATAAGCGAAAATCTTAAAGTATCCGCTCCGAATTTATCTATAATTTCGGTCGGGTCGATACCGTTGCCGAGAGATTTACTCATCTTCCTTCCTTGCGAATCGCGAACAAGCCCGTGAATAAGAACGTCCTTAAAAGGTATTCTTTTCATATGTTCCAAACCGGAAAAAATCATTCTTGCGACCCAAAAGAAAATTATGTCGTATCCGGTAACTAAAACGTCCGTCGGATAAAAATATTTCAAATCCTCAGTCATTTCGGGATAGCCGAGAGTCGAAAACGGCCATAATGCGGAAGAAAACCAAGTATCTAAAACGTCTTCGTCTTGAACGACGTTAGTCGAACCGCATTTCGGACAAACCTTAACGTCTTCTTTACTAATGGTCATTTCTCCGCAATCTTTGCAGTAAAAACGGGGTATCCTGTGCCCCCACCAACGTCGACGAGAAATGCACCCCTCTCCTATATTTCCCATCCAATTAAAAGATATCTTCGAAAATCTTTCGGGAATAAATTTTACGCTCTTTTTTCTAACAGCCGCAATAGCCGGTTCGGCAAGCGGAGCCATTTTAACAAACCACTGTTTAGAAACAATGGGTTCAACGGTATGATTGCATCTGTAACAATGACCTACGCTGTGGTGTAAAGGTTCGATTTTTTCAAGGAAACCGGATTCTTTCAATTCTTCTACTACTTTTTCACGGCAATCCATCGAAGATAATCCTTGATATTTCCCCGCGTTTTCGTTCATAGTTCCGTCGTCGTTCATTACTCTTATTATAGGCAGACCGTGA
>CAYQLN010000145.1:0-2116 GCA_964418455.1 uncultured Christensenella sp. | reverse complement strand
CGGTCAAAACCTTTTTCCCTTTACCGAGTTTTTCTTTAAATGCTTTTTCGTTTTCTTCCGCGCCAAACCCGTCGCATTTGTTCAAAACGATAATCTGTTTTCGCTTTGCGAGTTCTTTGGAATAATTTTTTAATTCGGAATTTATTTTTTGATAATCTTCAAACGGATCTCTTCCTTCGAAACCGGAAATATCCACTACGTGAACGAGCATTCTCGTTCTCTCTATATGCCTTAAAAATTCCGTGCCGAGTCCCAATCCTTGGCTGGCGCCTTCAATCAAGCCGGGAATATCGGCAACGGTAAACTGCTCGTCGAACAATTCGCACACGCCGAGATTCGGTGACAGGGTAGTAAAATGATAGTCGGCGATTTTCGGTCTTGCTTTGGTTATTTTGCTGAGTATCGTGCTTTTCCCTACGTTAGGAAAGCCTATCAACCCCACGTCCGCAATGGTCTTCAATTCCAAAACGACCTGCTTGCTTTCGGTTTTTTCGCCCGTTTGGGAAAAGTGCGGGGCATGCCGTCTTGCGTTTTTAAAACGAGAATTTCCTTTTCCGCCGTCGCCTCCGACCAAAACTATTTTTTCCTGCCCTTCGTAGAACAAGTCCGCTATAACGCCGCCCGTTTGCTTATCGCGTATAATCGTTCCGAGCGGAACTTTAAGCACTAAATCCTTTCCGCTCTTTCCGAAACAGTCTTTCGGCTCTCCCGGCGCGCCGTTTTCCGCAACGTATTTGGTTTTGTAATAAAACGAAGAAAGGTTAGACAAATGCCTGTCTGCAACGAAAATTATATCGCCGCCCTTGCCTCCGTCGCCCCCGTCGGGGCCGCCGCTTACCTTGCCTTTATAATGTATGAACGAAGTTATTCCGTTTCCTCCGTCGCCGGATTTTATGGTTATAACCGCTTTATCTACGAACATAATTTCACCTTTATATTTTCTTTGCGCAAAACTTTTTGACGGGACAATTTTCGCAATCGGGTTTTCTTGCCGAGCAAAAACTTCTCCCTAAATAAATAATATAATGATGCGCTCTCGACCAATCTTTTTCGTCTATCGCTTGCATAAGCGCGAGTTCGGTTTTCAACTCGTTTTTCTCGTTAACCAACCCCATTCTGTTTGCCACGCGGAAAACGTGCGTGTCCACCGCTATCGCCGCGCCGCCGAACGCGACGCTGTACACGACGTTTGCGGTTTTTCTGCCAACGCCGTCTAACGAGCGCAACTCAGGTAAAGTTTCGGGAACCCGTCCCCCGAAATTTTCCGTCACGCTTTTTGTCGCGGACAGAATATTTTTAGCCTTAGACCTATACAAACCGCAAGAAAAAATATATTTTTCCAATTCCTCTTGCGAAAGTTCGAGCATACTTTCGGGGTCGCCGTGTTCTTTAAATAATTCCGCCGTAACCTTATTTACCCTTTCGTCCGTGCACTGCGCGGAAAGCATAACCGCAACAAGCAGTTGATACGGCGTTTCGAAACGAAGCGCGGGCTTGTCGCTGAAATGTTTTGACAACACCTCGATTATTTCTTTAGTTTTGGTTTTAGGCATATTCACGGTATTATCTTAACACAACCGACGCTTTTTTTACAAGCGTTTTTCGTTCAATAAGGCTAAATGCTTCTAACCGTTCTTCGTCCTCCCGCGCCGGAAACGAGAAAAAAGCCCGCGAAACTCGTTCTGCGAAGCGAAAACGCCGCGCGTTTAACTACCGAAAAATACGACGTGTCGATTTTAACGGACAAACCGCAACCGACGCCCGCCTCTTTCGGAGTGTTTATAATTTCGTTAGGCACTGAAAATTTATGAAGCAGTTTAGAAAATTCCAAAGTATGCGTTCTCGAACGGAAAGCAACCGCAACGTATTCCATTTGTTTTCTCCTTGGCATATCCCGCGCGGGATTTATATATAATATATTATTTATAAAAACAAAAAAATGTGATAACCGAGGAGAACGTATGATTTATTTAGACAATGCCGCGACGGGCGGATTCAAACCGAACGCTTCGGCGGAAGCGGCGGTAAGCGTTATCAGACACTTATGCGCCAACCCCGGAAGAAGCGGACACAGACTTGCCGTTACGGGCGCGAAAATAGTTTATGAAACGAGAGA
>CAYQLN010000144.1:0-2150 GCA_964418455.1 uncultured Christensenella sp. | reverse complement strand
ATATTAGAGAGAGGGATAACCAAACTTTCGGGCACGTATTTTACCGCGCGCACGGGCGGTTTTGTAGTTCCGGACGATAAAAGGTATTTTAAAGATATTTTCGTTCCGTTCGGCAAAGGGTTAAGGGCGAAATCAGGCGATAAAGTAGCGGTAAAGATACTCGGTTACCCAAAAAAGAAAAACCCCGATGGTATAATAACCGAAATATTCGGCAGACAGTTTAATAAAAACGCGGAGTTGCAATCTCTTTTATATTCCTTCGATTTGCCCGACTGCTTCGGAAAGGACGAACTTGCCGAAGCGGAAAAGGTCGCAAAACCCATAACGGAAAAAGACCTGCTCGGCAGAAAGGATTTTCGTTCTCTGAACGTTTTTACCATCGACGGCATAGACGCCAAGGATTTCGACGACGCCGTGTGTATAGAAAAACTTCCCGACGGAAATTATAAATTAGGCGTTCATATAGCCGACGTGTCGCACTACGTTCGTTCGGGTAGCGAACTTGACAGAGTTGCTTTCGAAAGGGCTACGAGCGTATATTTCCCCGAAAAAGTTATTCCGATGCTCCCGGAGCGTATTTGTAACGACGTGTGCTCTCTCGTCGAAGGAAAGGACCGTTTAACGCTTTCCGTTGTTATGACGGTAAACCGATTCGGCAAAGTTACGGATAGCGAAATAACTCCGTCGGTAATAAACAGTAAACGTCGCGCTACTTATGAAAAAGTCCAAGCGGTTTTAGAAGGCGACGTCGAGGCGATAAAAGAATACGCCGATATTTATAACGACCTTCTTTTGATGCAAGAACTATCGGATATATTATCGGCTAAGCGAAGCAAAGAGGGAAGCATAGATTTAGACGTAAAAGAGAGCGCGATTTTCGTCGACGAAGAAGGCAAAGTGCAAGTATTTCCGCAAACTCAAACTAAATCGAGAAAGATTATAGAAGAGTTTATGATACTTGCAAACTGCACGGTCGCGGAATTTATGAAATATGCGGAAACGCCTTTCATATATAGGATTCACGAAGAACCCGCGCAAGATAAACTTTTGGCGTTTTACGAGTTCGTAAAAAACTTAGGAATAAAAATAAAGGCAAAAAAAGGCAAAGTATATCCGAAAGATTTTCAATCCATTCTTGAAAAAGCGGAAAACACTCCTAACTATACGTTAATAAACAGAGTAATGCTCCGTTCTATGCAAAAAGCGAAATACAGCCCCGAAAACGCGGGACATTTCGGATTGTCGTTAGAAGATTATTGTCATTTCACTTCGCCCATAAGAAGGTATCCGGACCTGTTTATTCATAGGATAATAAAAGATTATTTGAGCGGAAACGTAAATTTAGATCGGAAATACGGTGAAAGCGCGTTCGCAGCGAGCGAGCAATCTTCGTTAAAGGAGAGAAACGCTATCGAAGCGGAACGCGCGGTAGACGATTATTATAAACTTTTATATCTAAGCGAGCACGAGGGCGAAGAATTCGAAGGAGTAATAAGCGGAGTGATAAGCAAGGGATTTTTTGTCGAACTCGCTAACGGTGTGGAAGGTTTCGTCGAAGGAGAGGCAAATTTTAAAAAGCGCGCAAACTTCGATAAAAACAACTATACCTATACCGTCGGCAAAAAAACGTTCAGGTTAGGCGAAAAAGTTAAAATATCCGTGGGCGAAGTAGACTTAATATCGAAAAGAGCGAATTTTATTTTAATCAATTAAAATAATGCTTTACAAAAACGGTTTTTCGGTAGTAAAATATAAGGAAATATGAAAGAGAAAGATATAGCGGTAAACCGCGCGGCTTTTCACGAATACGAGGTTATAGAAAAAATAGAAAGCGGTATCGTTTTGGAGGGCGGGGAAGTAAAATCCGCTCGCGAAGGCGGAATAAATTTAAAAGAAAGTTTTTGTATGGTGCAGAACGGCGAACTTTTCGTTAAGAATATGCATATAAGGCTATACGATAAATCGAGCGCGTTCTCCAATCGTAACCCGCGTCGCGACAGAAAATTGCTTGTCCATAAAGAGGAACTCGTTCGTCTAAAAAGCAAGGTCGAACAAAAAGGTTTAACGCTAATACCGCTAAAATTATATACGAAAGGCTCGCTTATAAAAGTAGAGTTGGGCTTGTGCAGAGGTAAGCATACTTTTGATAA
>CAYQLN010000143.1:0-2179 GCA_964418455.1 uncultured Christensenella sp. | reverse complement strand
AGCGGCACGCACGAAGAATTGTTGGCAAAGGGCGGATTTTATCGCGAACTTTATAACAGCCAATTCGAAGATTGTTCCGATTAGAATTAAACGTTAATTATAAAGAGAAAAAGTCTGCAAAATGAAATGCAGACTTTTTCGGTTTTGCCGTTTATTTAAGCGATTTTTATAACGTTTATCCCGGCGTTCGATATCGAAGACTCCGTAGTAGAAGTGTTATAAATCGCAATGGTTCCCGCTCCCGTAACGTTTATGAGCACGGTTTTGGAGAGTTCGGAAACGTTCCCCTCGCTCGTCGCGGTAAGTTCTTCGTTAGTTATCGCCGTTCCGTTGAGATATAACGCCACTTTGAATTCGCCCGTCGCGTTAGAGCCGTTTGCGGAATAAGTCACTATATAACTTCCGGAAGAGGGAAGATTGACCGAGCCGCTCGAAACGCTCATGGTCGTCGTGGGAGAACCTGCGGAAAGCGTTAAAGGAATTATCGCGCTCGCGGCAACGGTCGCCGCTCCGCTAACTGCATAAATCGCGTCCGTCGCGCCGGCGGCACCCGTAGCGCCCGTCGCACCCGTCGCCCCGACGGGACCTTGCGGGCCGATAGGTCCTCTTGCTCCCGTAGCGCCCGTAGGTCCGACGGGACCTCTCGGACCCCTTATGAAAATTCTTTGCGGTTCTTGTCTTTGACAGCCGCAGTTACAACCGAATAAACAACACATATAAACCTCCTTGGTAAGTCGATATATAATATGCAAAAAGACAAAATAACGTTACGTCGGGGCGAGTATCGGTTTGTTTTATCGGATAAATTCATTGTCCGTCGCGTTGAAGCGATAAAAATAAATTCTTCGCTTGCTTTCGTTAGAAAATTTTTGATTTAACGCGTCGTAAATAAAAAACCTAAACCGACCTTTATGGGTTCGATTTAGGTTTTGTTTGGCGGAGAGGATAGGATTCGAACCTACGATACGTCTCCGTATACTCGCTTTCCAAGCGGGCACATTCGACCACTCTGACACCTCTCCGTGATTAAGACTTAAATATTTTAATATAAATAAAAAAATAAATCAAGTTAAATTAACGGTAAAATTAAAAAAATAGCAAAAAAAATTTTAAAAAAGGTCTATACAAATTTTAATTTTCGTAGTATTATAAATATGTAAATAAAAAACCTACGGAGGGATACGTAAATGGCTAAAAGCAGAAAAGATTATTTCGGTTTGTCGTGGATTGTAAGCCTTATTTTGGCTATCATTCCCGTGACTGCATGGATTTGCGGCGCGGTTACGCGTATTATGGAAGGTAAAATCGTTGCGGGTATTATCCGTTTAGTTTTCGGTTTTACCATCGTTTGGATTCTCGATCTCGTTTTCATGATTATGAATCACCGCATTTGCCGTTTGTTAAACGTATAAATCGAAAAAACAACGAAAAAAGCGTCTTTTGTCCTATGTTCAGGCAAAAGGCGTTTTTTTATTAAACACAATATGTTGTGGTGTTTTAAAAAAAATTAAACAAAATGTGGTGTAAAACCGTTGACAAGACAAAGTCTGTGTGATATAGTTATCACACCAAAGAGAAAACGATGAAAATAAGGAGAGAAGAGAAATGTTTCAAGTTAAGAAAAGAGACGGAAAGATAGTCGAATTCGATATGTCGAAGATAACCACCGCGTTATCGAAAGCGTTCAATGCCAAGCAAATAAACTATTCCGCCGACATACTTAATATGTTGGGACTTCGTGTCGCGGCAGATTTTTCCAAGAAAATCCAAAACGGCGTAATTACCGTAGAAGACATTCAAGACAGCGTGGAAGTCGTTTTGATTCAAGCGGGCTACGTCGAAGTCGCAAAGAGTTATATTTTATACAGAAAGCAACGCGAAAAAGTTCGTAACATTCAAGGAACCATCGTAGATTACAAAAAGGTTGTCGACGATTATTTAAAGGTTAACGATTGGCGCGTTAAAGAGAATTCGACGGTCACTTATTCGGTAGGCGGACTTATACTTTCCAACTCCGGTGCGATTACCGCAAACTATTGGCTCAGCGAAATATACGACGAAGAGATAGGCGAAGCGCACAGAAACGCGGATATTCATATCCACGACCTTTCGATGCTTACCGGTTATTGCGCGGGCTGGTCGCTTAAACAACTTATAAAAGAAGGACTCGGCGGCGTTC
>CAYQLN010000142.1:0-2197 GCA_964418455.1 uncultured Christensenella sp. | reverse complement strand
GGTTTCGAAAGAGACAAAGAGTTTTCGACGTTATCGAGCGCGGTTCGGATTTTCGTTTTCGTTTGTTCGCCGAAACTTTCGCTTTTTACTTGGATGAAAACGCTCGTACCGAAAAAAGTGCCGCTAAACGAGTGCCAACTTTTAGCGCAACCGAAAAGAGATAGCGAGAGAGCGAGAGTGGTTGCTGCGAGTATTGACGATATAATTTTTTTTAATGATTTAACCATAATTTTATTATACATAAACTTATCCGTCGGGGCAATTAAATATTGACAAAAATATATTCTTTTGCTAAAATGAACTAATAGTTAAAGGGAAAAATTTGCGTAATGACAAGGTATAAAATCGCAGATACGGTATTTGAATTTAATAATAAATTTCGTTTTACCGACGAACTTTGCAAACGCTACGCGTATTCGGGCGGCGACCCGACCGAATTTACGGTTAACGTGACCGACGAAGATATAGAAAAAGAACAAAATTACGAGGAGCCGAAGCCGAAAGAATATTTAGAGAGCGTCGCCGTGTACCGAAAAATATGCGAATACGTTTTCGCGCATAAGGACGGAATGCTTTTTCATTGTTCCGCCGTGGTATATAACGGCGAAGCGTTTTTATTTTCCGCGCCGAGCGGAACGGGCAAGTCCACGCACGCCGCGCTGTGGCTCGAAATTTTGGGCGATAAAGCGTTCGTGATAAACGACGATAAGCCGATCGTAAGAAAAATCGGCGAAGATTTTTACGTTTACGGCACGCCGTGGAGCGGTAAACATATGTTAGACGTTAACGCAAAAGCGAAAATCAAGGCGATTTGTTTTTTAAGCCAGGCGAAAGAAAACGCTATAAGAAAGGCGAGCGCGATAGAAATTTTTCCGCTCGTGCTCAATCAAACGGTGCGGTTCGATTCGGAAGAGGAAACGGACAAGTCGTTTAAGTTAATAGATAAGTTGCTTGCGAGTTCGGATTTATATAAACTTGCGTGTTTGCCGAACGAATCCGCGGCAAAACTTGCGTTCGAAACCATGACGGGGGGATAAATTATGAAAATCAAAAGCGGATTCGTTTTGAAAGAAGTGGCGGGGGCGTACGCCGTCGTTGCGGTGGGAAAAAGAGTTAAAGAGTTCAACGGCGTTATAACGCTCAATTCCACGGGCGCGTTTTTGTGGAATCGATTGGAGCAAGGAGCGACGGAAGAACAACTTACGGAAGCGTTGCTTAAAGAATACGAAGTGGAAAAAGAGGTCGCTGAAAAGGACGTGAAGCGATTCGTTCAAAAACTCGCAGAGGCAAAAGTAACCGAATAAATTATTGACGAACGAAGGTAAAAAGATATGGATAAAATAGGGTTCGATAACGAAAAGTATCTTGCGATGCAATCTAAAAACATTTCTAAGCGCATAGAAATGTTCGGCGAAAAATTATATTTGGAATTCGGCGGAAAACTTTTCGACGATTATCACGCGTCGAGGGTGTTGCCGGGGTTTGCGCCCGATAGTAAGATACGTATGCTTTCGCAACTTAAAGACAAGGCGGAAATTCTTATCGTCATCAACGCTAACGACATAGAAAAAAACAAATACAGAAACGATTTGGGCATCACTTACGACGTAGACGTTATAAGGCACGTGGATTTTTTTAAGCGCAAAGGTTTCTACGTAGGCAGCGTGGTTTTAACGCGCTTTGCGGAACAACCGCTTGCGACCGCGTTTAAAAAACGATTGGAAAATATGGGAATAAAAGTTTATAAACACTATCCCATAGACGGTTATCCCACCGAACTCGAAAAAATCGTCAGCGAAGACGGGTTCGGTAAAAACGAATATATCGAAACCACTCGTCCGTTAGTCGTCGTAACCGCGCCGGGTCCCGGAAGCGGTAAAATGGCGACTTGCTTGTCGCAGATTTATCACGACTATAAAATGGGCGTTAAATCGGGTTATGCGAAATACGAAACCTTTCCCGTTTGGAATCTTCCGCTCAACCACCCCGTGAATATCGCCTACGAAGCGGCTACCGCCGACCTTAACGATATGAATATGATTGATCCGTTTCATTTAGAAGCTTACGGAGAAACGACGGTCAACTATAACAGAGACGTAGAGATTTTTCCCGTATTGAGCGCGATATTAACGAAAATGATGGGCGCGTCTCCTTATAAGTCGCCCACGGATATGGGCGTTAATATGGCGGGCAACTG
>CAYQLN010000141.1:0-2338 GCA_964418455.1 uncultured Christensenella sp. | reverse complement strand
CTTATGGCTGAAAGGAATATCGACGGCGGACTTATCGGCGGCGCCGCTCTTAAAGCGCAAGATTTTGCCGCGATAGTTAACTACAAAGACTAATTGAATAAAAATAAGGTTAAAGGCACAATACAATGTGCCTTTAATCAAAATAAAAAAAGTTTTGTATCTCAGGAGCAAAAATGAAAAACAGACCTAATTGTATTATTATAATGGACGGATACGGCTATAATCCTTGCGAAAAAGGCAATGCGATTTGCGCGGCTCATCCAGAGAACGTAGACAGACTCGTTAAAGAATATCCTTCTACTCTTATCGGCGCAAGCGGAATGGACGTCGGACTTCCCGAAGGACAAATGGGCAATTCGGAAGTCGGGCATCTCAATATGGGCGCGGGTAGAATAGTTTATCAAGAATTAACAAGAATAACCAAATCCATTAAAGACGGCGATTTTTTCCAAAATCCCGAATTTCTTTACGCGATAGAAAACGCAAAAAACAACGGCAAAAAACTTCACTTATTCGGATTGTTGTCTAACGGCGGCGTGCACAGCCATATAACCCACTTGTTTGCGCTTTTGGAACTCGCAAAAAAACAAGGGCTCGATCAAGTATACGTTCACTGTTTCTTAGACGGAAGAGACGTTTCCCCGACAAGCGGAGTAGATTTTATCAACGATTTGCAAGCGGAAATGGATAAAATTTCTTTCGGAAAAATCGCTTCGGTCGGCGGCAGATATTACGTTATGGACAGGGATAACCGTTGGGAACGCGTTGAAAAAGCGTATGATATGATGACTTTGGGTAACAGTCAAATAACCGAAAATGCGGCGGAATACGTTAAGGATTCCTATAAAAACGGCGTTACCGACGAGTTTGTCGTTCCTGCAAACGTAGTCGAAAACGGAAAGCCCGTCGCTTTAATCGAAAAGGGCGACAGTATCATATTCTTCAATTTCCGTCCCGACAGAGCAAGGCAGATTACGAGGGCTATGACGGAAAAGGAATTTTCCGGTTTTGAAAGGAAGAGCGGTTTTATTAACTCCGCATACGTTTGCTTTACGCAATACGACGCAAGTTTTTCCAACGTAAAAATAGCATTCAAGCCGCAAACTCTCGAAAACACACTCGGCGAATATCTTGCAAAAAATAAATTAACGCAACTGCGTATTGCCGAAACGGAAAAATACGCGCACGTAACTTTCTTCTTTAACGGCGGCGTGGAAAAAGCAAACGATTTGGAAGACAGAGAACTTATCGC
This sequence comes from uncultured Christensenella sp., assembly GCA_964418455.1. Lineage (GTDB taxonomy): Bacteria > Bacillota > Clostridia > Christensenellales > Borkfalkiaceae > UBA1259. The sequence goes on along the minus strand of CAYQLN010000141.1, from coordinate 1,086 downwards.
TTCTCCTAAGGTTGCAACATACGATTTGCAACCGGAAATGAGCGCGTTCAAAGTTACGGAAAAGGCGATTGAAAAACTCGAAAGCGGCAAATATGACGTTATGATCCTTAATTTTGCAAATTGCGATATGGTAGGTCATACCGGGGTGTTCGAAGCGGCTGTTAAAGCGGTTAAAACGGTAGACGAATGTGTTAAAAAAGTCGTCGATAAGATTTTGGAACTCGGCGGAACGGCAATTCTTACGGCTGATCACGGCAACGCAGATAAAATGCTCGACGAAGATGGAAAGCCCTTTACCGCGCATACCACATTTAAAGTTCCGTTTGTGGTTATAGGAAAAGATTTCAAAGGCAAAAAACTCCGTGAAGGCGGTATACTTGCCGACGTTGCGCCGACTCTTTTGGATATGATGGATATAGAAGTCCCTGCCGAAATGACGGGTAAAACGCTTATTATTAAATAAAAAACCTAAAAAAACAGTTGATAAAAGCAAAGTTGTATGATATAATCATAATACATTTTGCGAATATAGGGAGTAGAATATGAACTTTTTAGATATGCTTATGGCGTCGGGCGGATTTTGGAACGTATGGCCCGTAATAAAAATCGTCGCTTTAATAATTATGGCGATTTGCGCCTTGTTTATTATATTAGTAGTTATATTCCAACCGGGCAATTCCTCCGGAATAAGCGCACTCGGCGGAACTACCGAAACGTTTTTAGAAAAGAATAAAGGCAAAACTTTCGAGCATAAAATGAAAAAACTCACAGTAATAAGCGGAATAATTTTCGCGGTATTATGCGTGGCTTTTGCAATAGTTGCTCTTTTGGCGTCTTTATAATCTTATAAGAAACATCGAGCGGTTCTTTTCGGGTAACGGAAAGAACCGTTTTTTTGTAGGTTTGGTATGAAAAGGGAAGTTATAGAAGGTACGATCCAAGGTAACGAACGCGGATACGCGTTTTTGATAGCCGATAATAAAAAAGAAGATTATTTCATTTCTCACGGCGACCTTCGCGGAGCAATGCACGGGGACAGAGTGCTGTGCGAAACGTATTTCGATAAAGAGTCGACGGGAGAAAGAA
>CAYQLN010000140.1:0-2342 GCA_964418455.1 uncultured Christensenella sp. | reverse complement strand
AACCGAAATTTTTCATTCCCGTTCACGGAGAATACAGGCACCTCAAAAAGCACGTGCGGTTAGCGGAAAATTTGGGTATGAAAAAAGGAAGCACGTTGATTGCGGAAATAGGCGATACCGTCGAATTTACTAAAAATTCAATGAAGTTGGGCGAAAAATTCGAAGCGGGGTCTAAGTTCGTAGACGGAATCGGTATCGACGGAATGGATAGTTACGTTTTAAGAGATAGAATTCATCTTTCGGAAGACGGGCTTTTCGTAGTAGTGGTAACGATAGACGAATTAACGACGCAAATAGGTTCTGTTGAAATAGTCTGCAAAGGTCTGGTAATGAGCGACGCCAATATTGCGGAAGCGAAAGCACAGCTGATAAATTCCTTAAAGCAACGCGATTTAAGGGAAGTTCAAGACGAATTAGAACTTAAAGCGATAATTAAAAAGAGCCTAAAAAATTATTTATTCAAAACAACTAAAAAGAATCCGATGGTAGTTCCGGTGATAATGGTAATTTAATGTTTGAACAATTAAAAACGGATAGAAAAAACGCCAGAGAACGAGGTAATCCCGTTTTGAGGGAAAAAAGTTTCGATTTTCTTATCGAGCAGGTGGAAAAGATAAAACCTAAACGATTGCTCGAAATCGGAACAAACGAAGGATTATCCGGCATCGGTATGCTTTTGTCTTGCGACGGGGAATTGACGGGAATAGAAATAGACGAAGAAATTGCCGAAAAAGCGAAAAGTAATTACATAAAATACGGCGTAGAAAAAAGAGCAAATCTTTTTATCGGCGACGCGGCGGAAATAGTGCCTATGCTCGGCGGTAAATTCGATTTTATATTTTTAGACGGACCTAAAAGTCATTATGCAGAGTATTTGCCGTATTTAAAAAACCTTCTCGATAAAGGAGGCGTGCTTTTTGCCGACAACGTTTCCTTTTTCGGTTGGACGTTTAACGGCGAAAAACCTCCGCACAAACACGCTACCATTATTAACGGATTAAGAAAATTTATAAAAGATTTATATGAAGATAAAACGCTTAAAACAACGATATACGATATCGAAGACGGCGTTAGCGTTACGGAAAAAATTCAATGAAAAAACTTGAACTTTTATCGCCCGCGGGCGATATGGAAAAATTAAAAACCGCTTTTTATTTCGGAGCGGACGCGGTTTATATCGGCGGTAAAGAGATGAGTTTGCGTTCTTCTGCCGGTAACTTTTCAAATGAAGAAATAATAGAGGCTACCGAATATGCGCATTCTCTCGGGAAAAAATTATACGTCGCCGTAAATATTTTTGCAAAAAATTCCGATATAGAAAAGGCTTCGGAGTATTTTAAATTTTTAGAAAACGCAAAAGTGGACGGCGCTATCGTTTCAGATACGGGATTGATTTTTTTGGCAAAACAAGTTGCGCCTGAACTTGCGATAAATCTTTCTACGCAAGCAAATACTTTGAATTATAAAACTGTTGAGTTTTGGAAGAATTTCGGGGTAAAAAGGGTTATTTTAGCGCGGGAATTATCGCTTGAAGAGATTAAAGAGATAAGCAATAAAGTTAGCGGAATAGAAATTGAAAGTTTTATTCACGGCGCAATGTGTATATCTTATAGCGGAAGATGTTTGCTTTCCGATTATAAAACGGGCAGAAAAAGCAATCGGGGAGAGTGCGTTCAGGCGTGTAGATGGAAATACGAAATTCGCGAATATGGCAGCAAAGGCGAATTTATGAGTATAGAAGAGGACGAAAGAGGAACGTATATATTAAACAGTAAAGACCTCAATTTAATGGATTATATCGCAGAACTAAGCGACGCGGGAGTTTGTTCGTTTAAGATAGAGGGCAGAATGAAATCTGCATATTATCTTGCAACCGTTGTGAACGCATATAGGCGTGCGATAGACGAGTTTTATAAAATCGGTGCAAAATATAAAGAAAATTCCGTTTTCCAAGACGAACTCGAAAAAACGGCGCATAGAGATTTTACGACGGCATACTTTCTCGGCGAAAACGACCGCACGGTAAATTATAAAGACAGTCAAAGCAAGGGGACAAGAAAATACGTTGCGAAAGTCGTTAAGGACGCCGCAAACGGAGAAGCCGTTGTAGAAATGCGAAATCGTTTCAAAATAGGCGATAGATTAGAGGTTCTTTCTCCAAACGATACTTTTAATAAAGTATTTGAAGTCGAAAGCATTAAAGACGAAAACGGTGAGAATGTTTGCGACGCAAAATTAGTGATGCAGATTTTAAAAATTAAAACGGATTTACCTTTAAAGAAAGGCGATATGTTAAGAATAGAAGAAAAATAATTTTAATACTTGAAGAAAATTTTATAATA
>CAYQLN010000139.1:0-2407 GCA_964418455.1 uncultured Christensenella sp. | reverse complement strand
ATATTTCGGAAGAGTATCGTAATCGACGGAAGCGCCCACGCCGAACTTCTTGACCGTTTCGCCGCTCATTCCGCGTTTGACCATATATTCGTAGTGCTTATCCGCTTCTTGACTTTTAAGATTGTTCACGTAGAACAAAGCGACGTCTCTCAACAAGCTTAAAATTCGCTCTTTTTTTCTCTTTTGTTCTCTTATTTTTTCGTCGTCGATTTTTGCTTCCGGCAACTGCATATGCGCGCGTTCCGCCAGATATTTAACCGCGTCGTTAAAATCCAGCGACTCCATTTCCATAACGAAACTTATCACGTCGCCCGATTTATGGCACCCGAAGCAATAGTAAAACTGTTTCATCTCGTTTATGGTAAACGACGGCGTTTTTTCGTGATGAAAGGGACAACACCCCCAATAATTCCCGCCGCGACGCTCTAATCTAACGTATTTTTCCGCGACGGACACAAGGTCGTTTTTACTTTTTAATTCTTCGATAAAATTCGAATCGAATCCTTTCATCTGTCTATAACTCCCACGCTTCGGGAACGTATATTCCTTTAAACGTTTTAACGCATCCCGAATCGCTCATACCCGATATATAATCGCACAAAACCACGTCTAAACCGAAAACGTCTATGTTCTTTTTATGAAAATTCGGCAACTCCTCCGAGTGGTTTTTAAAATACCCGTAAAGCGCTTCCATCATTTTTTCGCTTTTTTCTTCCGCTTTGACTATTCGCGCCGAATTATATACTCTTTCGAACATAAACGAACGCAATTCCTCCGTAGCCTCTGCAACGCCTTTTTGCATTCGAACTAAATTTTTCCCGTCGCTTTCCAAGCGAACGGAATCTATCATTTTATCGATACGCTTAGCCGAAGTTTCCCCGAGTTCCTTTATCGCTTCTTTCGGCAAATCGGTTTGGGATATGAATCCGCTCTCCACGGCGTCGTCGATATCGTGGTTAATGTACGCTATTCTGTCCGCAACGGAAACGGCTTTCCCTTCGAGCGTTTTCGGGTTCGAACCGTTTCGGTGATTGATTATCCCGTCTATAACTTCCGCGGTAAGATTGAGCCCTTGTCCCTCTTTTTCCAAAAAAACGACCACGCGCCCCGATTGCTCGTTGTGCTTAAACCCCGAAGGGCAAAGCCTGTTAAGCACTCTTTCGCCCGAATGTCCGAAAGGCGTATGCCCCAAATCGTGACCGAGCGCGATAGCCTCCGTTAAATCTTCGTTGAGAGATAACACGCGAGCGATGCTTCTTGCGATTTGAGCGACGGTTAAAGTATGCGTTAAACGCGTTCTGAACCTGTCGCCGTCGGGCGCGAAAAATACTTGCGTTTTGTTTTTTAAATAGCGAAACGCTTTGGAATGTATTATTCTATCCCTGTCGCGCTGAAATTCCGTCCTCATCGGGCACGGCTCTTCTTCCGTCGCCCTTCCCGCGGTATTTTTAGATTTAAACGCATAAGGCGATAAAAAAGCGTCTTCGATTTTAAGTGTTTTTTCTTTCATTTATCTCTTTTTCACACCCGCCGTTCTTTGTTTTACGCTTTTTAATACGTTTTTTTTTTCGAAAACCCTTTATTTATTAAAAAATATTTATATTATTTATATTTTAATTAACATTAGAAAGGGTCGAAAGGGAATTTCGCAAAAAAATCTTCCACGGCCGTTCTTGCCATAGAAGATTTTTTTAATTAAAACTTTTTTGAATAAAAAGAAATTTTAATCGCAAAAATTATTCGTCAACCTTTTTCAAGCATGGGTTTCAAAAATTTTCCCGTTTGACTGTTCGGATTTTTTACGATTTCTTCGGGAGTGCCCTGCGCCACGACCTCTCCGCCGCCCGAACCGCCTTCGGGTCCTAAATCCACGATGTAATCGGCTAATTTCACAACGTCTAAATTATGCTCTATAACTATAACGGTATTTCCGCCTTCTTGCAAACGTTTTAACACTTTGCACAAGTTATCCACGTCGTAAGAATGCAATCCCGTTGTAGGCTCGTCTAAAATATATAAAGTTTTCCCCGTAGAACGTTTGGAAAGTTCGGCGGCAAGCTTAACTCTCTGCGCTTCTCCGCCCGAAAGAGTGGTGGAACTTTGCCCGAGTTTAATATATCCGAGCCCCACGTCTTTGAGCGTTTTTATTTTGTTATAAACGGAATTTATCGGTTTGAAAAACTCGCAAGCCTCGTCTACCGTCATATCCAAAACCTCGCTTATGTTTTTACTTTTATACTTGACCTGCAAGGTTTCTCTGTTATATCTCTTACCTTTACACGCTTCGCAAGGCACGTATATGTCCGGCAAAAAATGCATTTCTATTTTTATTATCCCGTCGCCCTCGCAGTGTTCGCATCTTCCGCCGGCAACGTTAAAAGAAAATCTGCCCGCCTTATACCCTCTT
>CAYQLN010000138.1:0-2413 GCA_964418455.1 uncultured Christensenella sp. | reverse complement strand
TGCCATTTTATGTCTTTTAAAACGGTGGTAACTTCTTCCGCTTCGAACTTAAAAGCGATTGCCCAACGAGGAAATTTATCGGTAAAACCAAGTTCATTTCGTTTAGAAAAGTCATTCACCTTAACAACCGCGCCATCGGTCAAAATATCTATATTTTTTCTATTGTTTTTTATTTCGTTTATTGCAGACATAACGCCCGAAATTCCACGCGTTATTCTTAAAAAAGGATGAACTTTAAATCCGTGAGTTCTTAAAAAATTCACACATTCCGTTTGCGTTTTAAATTGATGATTTTTACAATAATTAACGTTATAAAACATTATCTCCGGTTTGCGTTTTTCAGTTTCTTTCGGGTCTAAATTCCGTATTGCGCCGGCAACGGCATTACGTGCGTTTTTAAGAGGTTCCTTTGCGGTCAAATTATATTTTTCCAAAACCGAAAGTCGTATTATCGCTTCGCCTTGAACTTCAATCGTATCCTTAAAATCAATAACGAGCGGAAAACTTTTTATTGTTAAAACTTGCGCCGTAACGTCCTCGCCGACAGACCCGTTACCTCTTGTAGTGGCTCTTATAAACTTTCCGTCTTCATACGTCAAACAAACCGTCAATCCGTCGAATTTATATTCGACGGTATACTCTATATCCTCTTTACCGCCACCGATACGTTTATCGAAAGCGATTATTTCCTCTTCGCTCGTAGCCTTATCCAAACTGTATAATTTTTGTAAATGAGTATGTTTTTTAAAAGCAGAAATCGGCTCGCCGCCGACTCTTTTAGTCGGAGAATCGAAATATACGGTTCCGCTGTCTTTTTCAAGTTTTCTAAGTTCGTCGTATAACTCGTCGTATTCTTTATCGGAAACGGTTGGATTATCTAAAACATAATATTCTTTCGCGTATTTGTTAAGCAAATCCACCAATTCTCTCATTCTATCCATCATACACCTATTTAATAATTTTCATCGGAGCGTATTTTACGCTTAAAGATTTTATTCCTACGCCCTTAAAAGCCACGTCGACAATAAGATTATCCCCCTCTCCTTTCGTCGCTATAACGGTTCCTTCGCCGAATTTAACGTGATTAACCTTGACCCCGGACTTATATTGCCCGAAATTTACGACGTTTACGTTACCTTTATTGACTGATTTATTAAGGAAAGTCTTTGCATATCCGGATGAATACCCTACATTATCAGAACTTTCTATATCGGCTTCGGTTTTGATAGCCGTTTCCGAACGATAATCGTTATTTATCCGTTTTTCCTCTTGGTTTCCATAAATTCCGAGTTGACCTTCTTTTAAAAACCTTGACGGGCGCATAAAATTTCTCGAACCGTATAAATATCTGCTCGACGCTCTTGTTAAATACAAACGCTTTTTAGCCCTTGTAACGGCAACGTACATAAGCCTGCGCTCTTCTTCTATTTCGTCGTCATCGGTAGTCGAAACGGGTAAAATACTTTCATCGAGTCCGCTAACGAAAACGCAAGGAAATTCCAAGCCTTTTACGGCGTGAATTGTTGCCACGGTAACTTGATTTCCGTCGTTTATATCGTCAGTATCGGAACTCAGCGTTACGGAATTAACAAAATCGCTAACAGTAGATTCCGGATTGTCTTTATGAAAAAGTTCCGCAACGTTTATAAGTTCGTTAACGTTCATTATTCTCGCTCTGTTTTCCTCTGTTTTCTCCGCAAAAAGTTCATTAAAAGAAGTTGTTTCGATTATGTGTTTTAATAATTTTGCAGAATCGTTTTCCGTAGCAAAAACAGAAAATTCATCCAATAAAGTTTTAAAATTCAAAAACTTGTTCACCGTGCCGGAAGAAAATCCCGCAAAAGTCAAATCCTCCAAACACTCCCTCATTCCAAGACCTCTTGCCACGGCGTATTCCCTTAATTCGGATATAGATTTTTCACCTATGCCGCGTTTAGGAGTGGTTACTGCGCGAATAAACGATTCGTCGTCTCTTGGATTAACGACAACCTTAACGTAAGCAAGCAGGTCTTTTATTTCTTTTCTTTCGAAGAACCTGAAACCTCCGTAAATTCGGTAAGGAATTCCGTATTTGGTAAATTCCTGTTCAAACGCTCGCGACAAGGCGTTAATTCGCATAAAAACAGCAAAATCGCCATAATTCATATCTGTGCGTTGCATTAAGTTTTTTATTTGCAAAGCGACAAACTGCGCCTCGTTATTTTCATCGTTACCTATGAAAGTTTCAACTCTGACGCCGTCTTCGTTATCCGTCCACAATTTTTTATGTCTGCGCAGTTTGTTATTCTCTATAATGGAATTTGCAAGTTGCAAAATCTTTTTCGTCGAACGATAATTTTTTTCAAGTTTATAAACTTTTGCATTACCGAACTGTTTTTCAAAATCAAGAATATTTTCTACCCTTGCGCCTCTC
>CAYQLN010000137.1:0-2427 GCA_964418455.1 uncultured Christensenella sp. | reverse complement strand
TTTCGGAACGGGACTGAATAGAGAAGTAGAAGGCAAATATAAAACTGCAATAGAAAAGATAAACGAAAGCGGTTCGTTTGTCGTTTCGTGCGACGTTGCAAGCGGACTTTCCGGAACAACCGGAAACGTTATGGGTGTTGCCGTTAAAGCAGACTTAACCGTTGCGATACAAGAATTTAAGTTAGGGCACTTTTTAAACGACGGTTTAGATTATTCGGGGGAAGTCGTTGCAAGAGATATAGGAATTTCCGTCTGGGGAGAAGATTTCGTTAAAAGAATGAACGAATGCGATATGAGAGCGTTTTTTCCTCAAAGGAAAAGAAATTCGAATAAGGGTAATTACGGGAAAGTCGGAATTATCGGCGGAAGCAAGGAATTCGTCGGCAGCGCGCTTTTATCTCTTAACGCGTTAACCGCGATGAAAATGGGAACGGGGTATTCCTATTTATTTGTTCCGAAATCCTTGATTTCCGTTTATGCCGGAAGAAATCCCGAATGTATCGTTTGCGGGGTTAATGATGAAAACGGACAAATGATAGCGGATGAAGAAACGTTGAAAAAAGCGCTTTCTCTCAACGCGATTGCCGTGGGAATGGGAATGGGGAAGACAAGACGGACTTATGAAATTATTAAATATTTAATCGAAAATTATTCCGGTAAACTCATTATCGACGCGGACGGATTAAACGCTTTATCAACTTACGGTATAGAGGTTTTGAATAATAAAAAATGTCAAATAGCGTTAACTCCGCACTTAAAAGAGTTTGCGAGGATTTCAAAGACGAAAATTGAAACGATTATGTCAGACATAATCAAAAAAAGCAAGGAATTTGCTAATGATTTCGGATGCGTTTTATTAGCAAAGAACGCCACGAGCGTTATAACGGACGGCAGAGAAATTTATATAAATACGACCGGAACTTCGGGAATGGCAAAAGCGGGCAGCGGCGACGTTTTGAGCGGTATTATAGCTGGATTAGCGTCGCGAGGAGAGAGCCTTTTTGAAAGCGTGGTTGTCGCTTGTTGGTTGTTCGGCAAAACGGGAGAGAAGGTTTGTGAAATTCAAAACGATTATACGATGACGGCTTCCGATATTATAAATCAATTACCGAAAGTAATAAATGAAATAATTTGATTTTCTAAAAAGTCAAAAACCCGAAACCGCCGTTAAACGCCATAATAATCAAGTAAACGTTTAAAGCGATCAATACAGGCATTAAAACCATCATCAATAAACTTTTGAGGCGATATTTAAATATAAACATAAAAATGAAAATTCCCAATGCGCCGCCTAAAATGCCGGTAAGCAAAAGTTTCCCGTCGCTTATGGAAATGTTTTCTTCGTCGCCGTTTTCTCTGTCCTTTTTTTGAAAGTGCAACATTAAAATGCCGTAAAAATTGACGGCAACAAAATAAGATATTATCAAAACATACAAAATAACGGGCATTTTTTGCTCCTCGATTTCTTCTTAAAGTTATTTTTATTATGTGCAGACCGTATTTTTTTATAAAAGGTTTGAAAAATACTTTCAGGTATGATATAATAACAAAAAAACAGGTGGATAAAACTTATGAAATGCATGTATTGCGGCGAAACGGAAAGTAAGGTTATAGACTCACGCGCGACGGAAGACGGGGCAATTCGTCGCAGAAGAGAATGTTTGAATTGCGGAAAAAGGTTTACTACCTATGAAACGGTTGTTACAACACCGGTTTTGGTTGTCAAATCGAGCGGTGCAAGGCAAGCGTTCGATGCAAATAAGATTAAAAACGGCATCATTAAGGCGTGTGAAAAACGTCCTGTTCCAATGCAAAAAATCGATCAACTCGTAGACGATATTCAAAAAAAGGTCTATAATTCGCTTAATCAAGAAATTACAAGTAAAGAAATAGGCGAAATGGTTATGAAAGAGTTGAAGGATATAGATGAAGTTGCCTACGTAAGGTTCGCTTCGGTTTATCGTTCTTTCACGGATATATCTTCCTTTATGGAAGAACTTGAAAAAATGGTAAAAACAAAAAAATAAAATGATTTAAAGGGGAATACAAATGAATAAATGGGACGAAAGGTTTATGAAACTTGCTGAAACCGTTGCGGATTGGTCGAGTTGTTTTCAAGAAAACAGACACGTCGGAGCGGTTGTTGTTAGAGATAAAAGAATCTTAACAACCGGTTATAACGGTGCTCCCGAGGGAATAAAAAGTTGCGCGGAACGCGGGGAGTGTTTGAGGCGTAAAAGAAATATAGCAAGCGGAACCATGCAAGAGGTTTGCTATGCGGTGCATGCCGAACAAAACGCAATAATTCAAGCGGCAAAATTGGGCGTTAGTTTAGAAGGCGCAACTTTATACGTAACGCATCAACCTTGCGTAATCTGTGCGAGAATGATCTTAAATTCAGGGATAAAAAAGGTTATATATAAACAC
>CAYQLN010000136.1:0-2429 GCA_964418455.1 uncultured Christensenella sp. | reverse complement strand
AAAACGCAGAAAAATTGCGTGCCGAAAATGGTGATTACAGTACTTTACTTTGGTATTATAAATAATTAAAAGAAGAAGTAAAAAGGGTTGCGTTTAAAACCAAAGAGTTTAGATAAAAATTAAATACAAAAAGAGGCGCGGTTTCGCGCCTCTTTTGCTTGTTGCGATATTTATGTTTTTCGGAAAATTATAAAACCGCTATGGCGATAGAACAATATACCATCAAAGAAATAGCGTCTACGATTGTGGTAATGAACGGACTTGCGACCACGGCAGGGTCTAATTTACATTTTTTTGCTACGATTGGCAGCGAACTGCCTACGAGTTTTGCTATAACGACGGTGATGACAAGCGCAAGCGAAACGACGGCGCACGTTTGGGGGTTGTAGCCCGAAAAACCGAGCAACAAGTTGTCTATCAACATAAGTTTAACGAAACAAGCCGCGCCGAGCGTTAAGCCCAAAAGCAACGACGCGCGAAATTCTTTCCAAATTACTTTTAAAATATCTCTCGTTTTCAGTTCGTCGAGAGCGAGGGCGCGAATAACCGTAACCGAGGCTTGCGAGCCTGCGTTTCCGCCGGTGTCCATCATCATCGGAACGCAAGCGATTAAAACGGAGGAGATTGCGGATAATTGCGCTTCGTAAGTGTTCAAAATAAGCCCCGTGAAAGTCGCGCTGACCATAAGAACCAACAGCCAAGGGATTCGGTTTTTCCAAATGTGCCAAACGCTCGTTTTCAAATACGGTTCGTCGTTCGGCGACATTGCCGCCATCTTTGCGATATCTTCGGTCGCTTCGTCTTGCATAACGTCTACCGCGTCGTCGACCGTTACTATGCCGACCAAAAGCCCTTCTTTATCGACGACGGGGAGGGCGATAAAATCGTATTTGGAAAAGGTTAAAGCCACCTGTTCTTTATCTTCGAGCGTTTCCGCCGTTATGACGGAAGTGGTCATAACGTTTTCTATAACGTCTTTTTTGTTTGCCAAAAGCAAATCTTTTACCGTTACGACACCCACTAACTTTTTCTTTTTGTCGACTACGTAGCAAGTGTAAACGGTTTCTTTATTGACGCCCGTTTGGCGAATTTTGTCGAAAGATTCTTCTACCGTCATATCCGGCGACAGGGAAACGAATTCCGGAGTCATAATACTTCCCGCGCTGTCGTCGGGATATTCGAGCAATTCGTTTATCTGTTTTCGGTTTTCGGGGTCGCTGTTTTTAAGAATCCTTTTAACTACGTTCGCCGGCATTTCCTCGATAACGTCTACCGTGTCGTCGAGGAACATATCGTCGATGACCGCTTTAAGTTCTTTATCGGTAAACGCTTTTATAAGGGTTTCCTGCGTGTCGGTATCGAATTCGATAAAAACGTCGGAAGCGAGTTCTTTGGGTAAAAGACGGAAGAATACTATTATCTCCTTTTCGTCGAGCGTGGATTCCGCATATTGCGCTATGTCGGCGGGAGCCATGTCGAGAAGGGTGATTCTTAAATCGGCGAACTTACGCGTTTCGAAAAAGAACGTAAGTTTTTCGTATAATGCTTGCGTTTCTTCGCTCATTTTAGCACCTCCTTTGCAATTTAAACCGAAAAAGCCTATCGAAAACGATAGGCCGAATTTAAAAGCGTGTGAAAAAATTCCATACGAGCTTTAACTCCGTAGGGCTGTGTAATTGCGTTAGATTAAGCCTTGATTCGACTTAAACTGTTCACCAACTTATAGTGTCTCCACTACTTTGCGGCAGCAATCCGTATCCCTATGGTAGCCTTGCCTACCGGATATATTCATTGATTTCAGTTTACTCTCATTATTATAGATTGTCAACGGATTTTTTTGGCAAAATAAATTTTTTTCGGTTAATTTTTGCTTTCCGTTTCCCCTCTTACGGTATAGGTTATATTCGGGTTGGCTTTCGTTAAAACGGCGATGAAGTCGGCATAAGAACTTTCGGATATGAGCACGACCGAATATTTGTTTTCGGAAAAATATATAACCAACTTTTTCTCTTTCAAAAAGTTTATAATTTCCGTAATATCGTCGAGGGAAATTTTGGTTTTTATATATCCGAAAGCGACAACCAATTTTCCGTCTTTTACATAATACGCGCTAAACGCGAAAACGGTTACGCAAGTCGCCGATATAAAAAGATTGACGGCAACGAGCGCGACGTAGCCGACGTAGTTTATCGCTTGCAAATTGTTTAGCGCGATAATGTTATAAACGTTTAATCCCGCGCCTATTAAGGTTATTGCGGTTGCGAGTATTAAAAGCGTTTTCAGCGCGCTTGAAAAGGAGTATTTAAATTTCTTCATACGTGTATTGTATAACATTTTAATAAAAAACGCAACTCGGCAGAGAGCGAAATAAGTTGAAATCTGCCGTAAAAAGGAATTTTTTCCGCTTGCCAAAACAACGCAAATATTAT
>CAYQLN010000135.1:0-2430 GCA_964418455.1 uncultured Christensenella sp. | reverse complement strand
GAGAAGAAAGGGAACTGATAGAAAGTTTGGATTATATAAACCAACTTGCAAACAAGATATTTTAATAAAATTCGCTCCCCGTCGGCATTTTGCCGACGGGGAGCGAAACTTTTTAAAGTTTAAATAATAAAAGAAGACGACGGATATTGAAAAAGCGAAAGAGTAATGTTATAATCACGGCACGGAGGAAAAAAATATGATTATAAACAAACCGCCCATGGGCTTTAACGTTTGGAATACTTTCGGCGGAAACGTGAACGAGAAAATTATTATGGAAACGGCAGACGCGTTTGTGGAGCGCGGGCTAAAAGAGGTCGGTTACGAATATATAATAATCGACGATTGTTGGTCGAAACGGCAACGCGACGAAAACGGCAGACTTGTCGCCGACCCCGAAAAATTTCCGCACGGAATGAAATTCGTCGCCGACTACGTTCATTCCAAGGGCTTGAAATTCGGGATTTATTCCTGCGCGGGAACTTTGACTTGCGCAGGTTATCCTTCGAGTTTTTCGTTCGAATATATAGATGCGTCTACTTTTGCGGAATGGGGAGTCGACTACCTTAAATACGATTACTGTCATAAGCCGTTTTCCACTCGCGGAGAATATCTTTATCGAAGAATGGGTTTGGCGTTAAATAATTGCGGAAGAGATATTTTATTCGCGGCGTGCAGTTGGGGCGCGGACGACACTCACGAATGGATAAGAACCACGGGCGCCAACACTTGGCGTTCCACCACCGATATAACGGATTCGTGGATAAGCGTTAAAGATTTAATAATGTCGCAACGTCGTATACTAAACAGCGGCGGTAAAAATTGTTTCAACGATATGGATATGCTCGTCGTGGGAATGAACGATAAAGGCAACGCTTCGAGAGGCGGTTGTTCGGTCGAGGAATATAAAACGCATTTTGCCGCTTGGTGTATGTTGCAATCTCCTTTGATAATCGGCTGCGACGTGAGGAATATGGACGAAACGACCGCGAAAATTTTAACTAACAAGGAATTGATAAAAATAAATCAAGACGAATTAGGCGCGCAGACCTATGAAATCGCCCCGTGGGACGAAAACAGACTTATGCTTGTCCGTCCGCTTTCAAACGGCGACTTTGCGTTAGGTTTCTTTAATCTGGGCGATGAAAAAACAGATATGTGGACGACGGCAGACGCGCTTTCTATTCCCGAGAATTGCGGGAAAAATATTATGACGACCGAACTTTATGGCGGAGAACGAAAAAAAGTCGTTAACAGAACGATAGAAGAAGTTTTGAAGCCTCATTCTTGCAAGATTTGGCGTTGTTCGATTATATAAGCGAAAAAACGCAAGTGCTTCGCGCCTCGCGCTTTTCGTCGTGCTATTTTTTCTATTCTCCCAACGAAACGGGGTCGTTAGGTCGCTGTCCGCTTCCCGTGTTTTGTCTGCAAAAAAACACGGAGAATAGAAAAACAAAACGCTTTCTTAAAAATGCAAAATAAAATTTTAACGGGTATTGATTTTTGCTTTTCGGTATGATAAAATAAAATAGTGGATATTTTAGCGTTTTTTTCGGTCGTTCGTCAAATGTCGAAAAACGGAAAAAATCGACTGAATTTCGCGCGTAAAAAGTAAATCTCAATGGAGCGGTTATGGAAGAAAAGGTTGATTTTAGTGTGTTAGACGAAGCAATCGCCGAATACGGCAATCAGGAAAAAGCATTGATAGCCATATTGCAGCGCGCGCAAGAAAAGTATAGGTATTTGCCTAAGGAAATTTTTGCGTATTTAGCGGAAAAACTCGATATTCCCGAAGCGAGAATATACGGGGTGGCGACTTTCTATGAAAATTTTTCGCTAGAAAGAAAGGGCAAATACGTTATAAAAGTTTGCGACGGCACTGCTTGCCACGTTAGAAAGTCCATTCCGACGTTGAACGAATTAAGAAAGCAGTTAGGGCTTAAAGAGGGGCAAAAGACTACCGAAGACTATATGTTCACGGTGGAAACCGTATCCTGTTTGGGAGCGTGCGGATTAGCGCCCGTCATGATGGTTAACGACGAAGTTCATCCGGCAATGACCCCCGAAAAAGTCATCGAACTCGTAAAAGAGATTAAGGAGAAAGAAAATGCCTAAACTAGCAAGTGTAGAAGAGTTAAAAAAATTCAGGGCGACTTGTGCAGAAGAATTGAACGCTCAGTCCAAAAAGATTTTGGTTTGCGGCGGCACGGGTTGTATAGCAAGCGGTTCGGGCGAGATATACGAAGAATTGCAAAAACTCTGCAAGGAACGCGGCTTAAACGTTCAAGTGTCGCTTGAAAAGCACGTGGAGCACCCCGTAGGCATAAAGAAAACGGGTTGTAACGGTTTTTGCGAAATGGGCCCGCTCGTTCGTATCGAACCGTGGGGTTGGCTTTATACGAAAGTTAAATTGCAAGACTGCGCCGAGATAAT
>CAYQLN010000134.1:0-2450 GCA_964418455.1 uncultured Christensenella sp. | reverse complement strand
TCATTTTGGTTCTGACGAACGCCGCGCCCTTGCCGGGTTTAACGTGTTGGAAGTCAACTATGGTGTATACTCCGCTTTCGTATTCAAAAGTTACGCCCTTTCTAAAATCGCCTGCTGATATCATATTTTTCTCCTTTGGCTATTGGTTTTATATTTTTATTTTAATTTTTTTAATTCTTTTCCGAGTTTCGTGAGTCTTTCTATTTTTCCGTTTTTCAAAACCACGGTATCTTCTATTCTGACGCCGAATTCGTTGTCTAAATAAACCCCGGGTTCTATCGTAAACACCGAATCGTTTTTTAGTTTTCCGTGCGAGTTAGGCGACAACCTCACGTTTTCGTGTATTTCCAAACCCACGCCGTGCCCTAACGAATGAGTGAAAAAATCTCCGAGTCCCCGGCTTTTTAAATAATCCCTCGCAACGGCGTCCGCCGCGCTTTCGGTATCGCTCGCGCGTATGTTTCGCTCCGCCAAAGCGTTGGCTTGTTCCACCGCCGTATAAACTTTTATAAATTTTTCGCTCGGATTATCGCCGAAATAATAGGTCCTCGTAACGTCGCTTCTATACCCGTTATATATCGCGCCGGTATCTATTAAAACCACGCTTTCTTTTTCGAGGATCGTCCCGTCGGTTTCGTGATGAGGGACGGCGGAATTTGCGCCGAAAGCCACGATCGTTTCGAAACTTTCGCCCGAGCCACCCGATAATCGTATGTTTTTAACGAGTTCTTCTTTAACTTGCAACTCGCTAACGCCCTCGGTTATAAACGGAAGAGTTTTTTCAAGCGCGCCGTCTATAATCTCGCACGCACGCTTTATATTTTCCCTTTCCTCTTTATCTTTTACGGAACGCAAGCCGTTTATAATCTTCGAACCGTCTTTTAGTTTCACGCCCGCTTTTTTATATTTCAAATATTCCGCGTGCGTAATTTTATCGAAATCCGCAAACAGCGCGGTTATGCCCTTTTTTTCCGCTTCTAATTTAACGCTTTCCTCGTCTTTTAAAAGCACGACTTTCGCGCACGGGGCGTTCAACCTTTCTTTTACGGCGAAAAAATACCTCGAATCGGCGAAATAGATTAACTCCTCGCCGTCGACCATAACGACGCCTTCGGCAAAATCTTCCCCCGAAAAATAGTATCTGTTTTCCCTATCCGAAACGAGCAAGGCTTTCTTGCGATTTTTCGGCAACAATCTTATCATACGGTTTCCGCCTTGTATTTTATCAAAATTTCTTTTATAAGTCAATTACTAACCGTTATTTTTTATCTTGAACAGGCAATTTTATTGCGCTTTAAAGCGCGTTACTCGCCGGTTAGCGATAAATATTCCTTTTTCATCGTAAGCGCGTCCTCGTCTTGAGTGCCCGCCGATTCGCAAATTATCACGGGATATAGTTTCAATTTTTTAAGCGCGATTGCCAAATCCTTGAAAAACGGTCCGAACTTTTCGTCTTTAAAGGTCAAATGTCTGACCTCTCCTTTAAGCGTATATTCTATATGCGAAAAATGTACGTGAAAATTTTTCATCCTTTCGTATCCGAGTTTATCTATCATATACGAAAGCCTGTTTTCGTAATCCGAAGAAGTTTTAAGACTGCCGTTTTCCCTCGCGTTCACGTGTCCGAAATCCACGCAAGGCACAAAACATTCGTCTATTTCGCAAAATTCCGTTATTTCCTCTATCGTGCCTATCTGACCGAGTTTACCCATCGTTTCGGGACAAAATTTAAGAAATTGCAAACCGCGCTCGTATATTTTATCCCTTAGCGTTTTCATTCTGTTTTTGCACAAGTCGACGGCGAAATTTCTTTCAAGTTTCCCTTGGCACGCGGGATGAAACACAATCCTTTCTCCTCCGAGCAAAGCCGCTTTCTTAGCGGACTCCAAAATATATCCGAAGGATTTTTCCGCCATTTCTTCGTCGGGATTGGCGAGATTTACGTAATAAGGCGCATGGACGCTTATCTCCACGCCCTGTTCTTCGAACGCTTTACCGACGCTTTTCGCACGCTCGTCGCTCATATTAACGCCCCTGCCGAAAGAGTATTCGAACGCTTCCAACCCTAAATTTTTAACCCATTTTGCCGATTGCTCGCTCGTTTTAAATCCTGCTTCCTGAAAAGCCGCGGAGTTACCGCTCGGTCCGAATTTTATCATAACTTTATTTTCCTCGCGCATGTTTCGTCTTTGACGAGTTGTTTTTTCAACTCTTCTTTGGACTCGAATTTTATAACGTCGCGCAGTCTTTCCATAAATTCCACGCTAATGGTTTTGCCGTATAAATCGCCGCTAAAATCTATCAAATGCACTTCGATAACCTCGTCGTAAAGTCCGAAAGAAGGTCTTGCGCCGTAGTTTATTATAGCCCTGTAAACTCGCTCCAATCGCACGATTCCGAAATATACGCCCTCTTTTATTATAACCTTGTTTTTGGGATAACACAGGTTT
>CAYQLN010000133.1:0-2459 GCA_964418455.1 uncultured Christensenella sp. | reverse complement strand
TTTTAAAAAGGGAAAACCACCGAACGGAGTTGGACGGAAGATATCTGTTTATAGGCTCTATCGTGCTTTGTAACGACAAAATCGCAGAACAGGCAAAAGAACTCGGTCATAGCGAGGATGTCGAAAGGACTTATTTAATCGTGCACGGATTAATGCATTTGTTCGGCTACGACCATATAAACGAAACGGATAAAAGACAAATGCGCGCGGGGGAGAAACTCGCGCTTAAAAGGCTCGGTATCGAACAATGAAAAGCGGATACGTAGCGGTTATCGGCAGGGCGAACGCGGGAAAATCAACGCTCGTAAACGCTTTGGTGGGCGAAAAAGTGAGCATAGTTTCGCCTAAACCTCAAACCACGAGAGACAGAATTCTCGGCGTGCTGACGGAAGAGGACTTGCAAATCGCTTTTGTCGACACCCCGGGAATTTATAAAGCGGAAGGAAAACTTAATTATCTTATGCAAAAGACCGCAGTCGACGTCGCGGAAGACGTGGATTTGATTCTTTACGTTATAGACGCGCATCAAGGCATAGCGGAAAAAGACGCGGAGTTATTTAAAAAATTCATTAAAACGGGCGTGCCCGTCGTGCTGGTCCTCAATAAAACGGATATTATGCCGGAAAGTTTGTTGGTGAGAGAGATAAACGAATTTTCCGTTTACGGCGCGGAAATAGTTCCCGTTTCCGCAAAAAAGAAAAAGAATTTAAAAGAACTTATCAAAACCGTTAAAAAGTTTTTGCCGAACGACGAAAAACTTTTCGAGCAGGAAATCATAAGCGACCGCAGCGAAAAATTTATGGTTTCGGAAATAATGCGCGAAAAAATTCTTTTGAAGTTCGATAAAGAAATTCCGCACGGCGTTGCTATCGTGACGAATCAATTCGATTTTAACGAAGAAAAAGGAATTTATACGGTTAATCTCGATATAGTTTGCGAAAAACCTAATCATAAGGCAATACTCATCGGAAAACAAGGTTCGGCAATCAAAGAAGTTTCGGCGGCGGCAAGAAAGGCGATGGAAAGTTTTTTGGGCGCGAAGGTTTTTTTAACCACTTTCGTTAAAGTGGAAGAGGAATGGAGAAACGACGCGAACGCGCTTAAAAAACTCGGATACGGCGAGAATTAAAGGCATATTTTAACTTTTATTCCGCATACTGAATTGCGGAGGGAAAATATGAAAAAAGAAAAACCCGAAACAAAAAATTCCGCGGATACGGCGTGGGAGTTGTTTGAAAAGACGGGGCGCGTATCATACTATATTTTGTATAAAAAATTAACTGATAAATAGCGATGGAAGAAAAACTCAACGGCGTGGTTATCGGCGCCGTGAATTACGGAGAAAACGATAAAATACTTAGCGTGTTCACTCTTGAAAAAGGAGTGGTTTCCGCGAGAATAAAGGGCGTGAAAAAGGCAGGCGCGAAATTAAAATTCGCAGCCGAGCCTTTTTGTTTCGCGGAATACGTTTTCATTGAAAGAGGCGGTAAGCGGTCCGTGAAGTCGGCTTCCGTTATAGAAAGTTTTTACCCTATAAGAACGGATATAGTCAGGTTCTATTCGGCGGCGACGGTTATCGAGTTCGTTAAGAAATTTTTTCGAGCGGAAATGGTGTCCGCGGAAACTTTTTCTTGCGTTATAACCGCGCTTAAAAACATAGCGTTCGGCGAAAACGCGAAATGCTCGCTCGTTGCGTTTTTGTTAAACGCATTAAAATATTCGGGATACGCTCTTAATTTAGACGGATGCGTTTTTTGCGGAAAACAGATTGAAAACAAAGGGTATTTCGATTGCTCGGTGGGCGGATTTTGTTGCCCCGATTGCTACGACGGTTCGGGGAGAGAAATAAACGTGGAAACGTATTCCGCGCTTTGCCGTATAGAGAGGGGACAAACCGTTGCTGAGGACCGCGCGACGCTTGCGCTCAGACTCATAGATTATTACGTTACCAGAAAAACCGACGAAACGCTTACTTCACTTAAAGAACTTTTAAAGTAAAAATATAAAATAATTGTTTTTTTTGTATTTTAAAGGTTGAAAAAAAAACGATATTAGTGTAAAATAGTAAAAGTTAGATAAAGCTCGAACGGCTTTTGTAATTTTTGAAAAATTTTTGGAGGAAAAAATTAATGAAGAAGTACGTATACTTATTCAGCGAAGGCGACGCTTCTATGAGAAATACTCTCGGCGGCAAAGGCGCAAACCTTGCGGAGATGACCAAAATCGGTTTACCTGTTCCGCAGGGCTTTACCATTTCTACCGAAGCGTGCACCAAATATTATGAGGACGGCAGACAAATAAACAAAGATATTCAAGCCGAAATCATGGCTAATATCGAAAAACTCGAACAAATCACGGGTAAAAAATTCGGCGACAAAGAAAATCCGTTGCTCGTTTCCGTTCGTTCGGGAGCAAGAGCGTCTATGCCGGGAATGATGGACACTATTCTTAACCTCGGA
>CAYQLN010000132.1:0-2465 GCA_964418455.1 uncultured Christensenella sp. | reverse complement strand
AACGCATAGCGTAACTTTTGACTCGAAGATTCTCCCGACCTCGAAAAAATGCTCCGCGCGTTAAAAAATAAATAAAGATAAAAGGGCACAGGCAAGGTAAATGGTTGTATATTCTGTTATTTCGATAGCGTTGATTGTTATAGAAGCGGCGTTTGCCGTGTATTATTTGTATCAACTGATAAAGCGCGGCGAAAACTCGCTCAAAGAAAAGGGAGTTTCTTTAATCGGAAACGCGGTTATTCTTTACGCGCTGTACGCGATGGGACTTGCCTACGATATTTCGTCGGGAGAGAGAGTTTCGGTATACGAATTCGTTAACGTGATAAGTTGCGTTAAAGACGTGTTCGGGGCAAGCATATCTTTGCAAAACTCCGCGTTGCTTTCCGATAGCGGCGTTTATTCGGCGGCGTTTTTTATAGGCGTGTCGTTTGCTTATGCCAACTTCATATACTTTTTGGTTTCGCTCGTCGATTTTTTCTTTTTCAGACTGAGAAGAAGACGCAAACTTTTAAAAAGCGGTTGCGACGTGATTATAGGGTATAACGAAAACGTCGAAACCTATTTGAAAAATTACGAAAAGTGCTTGGTGTTTTTGCAAAAACCGCCGTCGGCAGAACTAAAAAAACAATTTCGCGAGAATAAAACGGCATATATTAGCGGAGATATTTGCGAAGAAAGTTTCAAAAAACATTTCGCGCACGCGGTGAACAACGGAAAAGATTTTCATTTCATTGCGCTGACGGAAGAAAGCGAAACGCTGAAAATTATAGCGGTTTTCAAAAGATTTTTAAAGGAAACGGAAGCGGAAAATTTTTATTTATACGTTAATTTCGATTATAAAAACTATTTATCGCTTAACGAAAGGATTTTGGAAGACCAAAAGTATACGGCGTTTATTACTTGCTTTAACGAAAACGAACTCATTGCGAGAAAGTTTGCGGAAAATTACCCTATAACGCGTTTTGCGCCCGATGATTTTTTCGATTTTCAAAAAGGCGTGATTAAAGAGGGGAAGAAGTTTAACGTTTATTATTTAGGGTTCGGCAACGTCCTTTCCGCCGTGCACAGAATGAGCGTTATGAACGACAACCTGGTAACCGTCGCAAGCGGTAAAGTCGCGCCGCTTTCGGTAAATTATTTTGCTTTCGACAAGGTAGACAGAAAGAACGAAAACAAGAATTCGCATTTCTACGATAAAAGGTATTTTTCGAGTTTAGAGGGGTATTCCGAGCAGGAATATTTCAAAACTCCCGAAAAAATTTATCGAGCGGAATTTTTGCCTTTGGACCTCGACCACAAAGACGGCGACGGGAATTTTAAGAAAATAATTTTAGAAAACAAAAACCAATATAACGTTTTGTTCGTTTCCATCGGTAGCGATGTTGGCAGCATAGACTACGCGCTTAAACTCGTTATGTTTTTCAATCAAAACGAGGTGGAAAACTATCATATCTACGTTAAGGTGGATAGTTATCAAGAAGAATACGACGACTTCTTCGACGAGAAGGTTACTTTATTCGGCGACAAGCAGGGCGTGTTTAACCACGAAATCATTGTAGACGAGTCGCTTATGGCAAAGGCAAAGAGCGTTAACGCAAGTTATGAAGAAAAGAAAAAACAAACGATGAAATGGAAAAGTCTTTCCGCGATTAAAAAGACTTCCAACGTTTATTCGGGGCTTAATTTGCGATTAAAACTCAATCTTTTGGGCTATGATTTGCAAGACGGAGCGGTTTACGACGCGAAAATCAAAGAAGAAGTCGTGAATAAACTTAAAGAAGGAAGCCCGGTCGGTAAAAAATACGAAGAATATTTATTTTGGAACAAAAAGGATTTTTGCGCGGCGAACGCGCTCGCTTATCAAGAAAAGTTGCGTTGGAACGCTTTTTATATCGTTAACGGCTATGCGCCTATGAAAAAGAGCGACGTAAAGTATGAAGACGGCGCGCTCGTAAAAGAGGACGACAAAAAGAAACTGCACGCTTGCCTGACCACGGTAGAGGGGCTTGACGAATATCATAAAAAGGTGGCGGAAACGATTTCGGAAAAGGAAAAAATTCCTTATGCGACCGCGCTTGAAAAAGCCAATACCTACGTTTACGATTATTCCGTGATAGACGTGGTCGAAAGTTTAAACGAAAAATCAAAAACCGTTATAGTGAGAAGGTAAATATGCAAAAAGAGATTATAGACATAGAAAAATGGGAAAGGAAAACTCCTTATGAAAATTTCGTTAAATATTCCGACCCTTCGTTTGCCATGACCGTGAGAATGGACGTTACGGATATCGTTAACTATTCCAAGCAAACGGGCAGTTCGTTTTTCGCGAATTATTTATACGCGGTAAACACTTGCCTCAATTCCGTTCCCGATTTTCGGTTGAGAATACAAAACGGCAAGGTGGTGCGATACGACGAAATCAAACCGTCGTTTATAGTGTTGAACGATAAAGGAGTTATACAAAC
>CAYQLN010000131.1:0-2492 GCA_964418455.1 uncultured Christensenella sp. | reverse complement strand
GTCGTTGCGTTAGTTCCTTCGTTGATTTTTAGTTTTATAGATCAATCGTTGGTTAACGTATTCAGTGCAACGGGACTTCTAATTATAGTTTCGGTAGCGTTGGAATTCGACCAAGCGTTGCAGTCGCAAATTATGATGAAGAATTATAAAGGATTCTTAAAATAGTATGAAGATAGTTTTACTTGGAGCGCCGGGAAGCGGCAAGGGGACTCAGGCCTCGTATATTAAAGAAAAATACAATCTTCCGCACATTTCTACGGGCGATATATTTAGAGATAATATAAAAAACAACACTCCGCTCGGCGCGCAAGTTAAATCTATTATGGACACGGGAATGCTTTGTCCCGACGATTTAACGGTAGAAATGGTAAAAGACAGGCTCAGGAATGCCGATTGCCATAACGGTTATTTACTCGACGGCTTTCCGAGAAATCTTTTTCAAGCCGAATCGTTAGATAGGTTCGACGCTCCCGATATTGTTATAAATATTCAAATTGACCTTAATAAAATAAGGCGTAGAATAACGGGGAGAAGAAGTTGTCCTAAATGCGGCAGTTCTTTTCATATCGACTTTATCGGCGACGTTAAAGAATGTCCTAAATGTAAAGGCGAATTGATTATAAGAAAAGACGATAATCCCGAAACGGTTAAGGAAAGACTTGCCGTTTACGACAGACAAACGAAGCCTTTGATAGAGTATTACGAAAACAGAGGCAAACTTGTCAATATCGACGGCGATAAATCTATTAACGACGTTTTTGCAGATATAGTTAAGGTTTTAGAAAGATGATTACCGTTAAAAAACCGTTTGAAATAGAACTTATGAGAGAGAGCGGTAAACTTTTGAAAAGTTTGCTCGATTACTTAGGTTCTTCCATAAAAGCGGGTATGAGTACCAAGGAACTCGATGAGATTGCCTTCGATTTTATAAAAAGCGCAGGCGCAACCCCGTCTTTCCTCGGTTACGGCGGATTTCCCGCTTCGATATGCACCTCGATCGACGAAACCGTAGTTCACGGTATTCCTTCGGCAGATATGATTATAAGAGAAGGACAAATCGTGAGCGTTGACGCCGGAGTTATTCTTAACGGTTGGCAAAGCGACGCCGCAAGGACTTTCATGGTCGGAGACGTAGGAGAGGAAAAACGCAAACTCGTTAAAGTTACCGAAGAGTGTTTCTTTAAGGCGGTTGAAAACTTAAAAGACGGCACGCCTCTCGGCGACATAGGCTATAACGTGCAAACACATGCCGAAGCAAACGGGTTTTCCGTCGTTCGCGCTTTGGTGGGGCACGGAATAGGTAAAAATATGCACGAAGATCCGTCTGTGCCGAATTTCGGCAAAAAAGGGACGGGCATACGTCTTAAAAAAGGTATGACTATCGCTATTGAACCGATGATAAACGCAGGCGGTTGGCAAGTCGACTTTTTGCCTGACGGGTGGACCGTTAAAACAAAAGACAGAAAACCTTCCGCGCATTACGAGAACACGGTCGCAATAACCGAAAACGGCGTAGAAATATTGACTTTATAGGAGGCGCGTGTTGAAAGAAATTCAAGTAGGCAGCGTCGTAATAAGTAAAAAAGGTCGCGACAAAGGTATGTTGCTTGTCGTGACGGGTTTTGAAGGAAACAGGGTTTTAACCGTAAACGGAAAAAATCGAAAAGCCGATAAACCCAAAAAGAAAAATTCAAAGCATTTATTAATCAAGGATGATGGGTTTATTCCTGAAATCCCGATTAAAGTAAAAAAAGGCGAAAAGATAGGAAACCGAACGGTAAAAAGACTTTTAGCCGAAAAATCAAAACAGGAGGAATAGTTTGTGTCGAAGGACGACGTAATAGAAACCGAAGGCGTGATCGTAGAGGCGTTGCCTAACGCAATGTTTAAGGTTAAACTTTCGAACGGGCACGTTATAACGGCTTATATTTCGGGAAAACTGCGTATGCACTATATTAAGATAATTCCCGGCGATAGCGTAAAACTCGAAATGAGCCCATACGATTTAACAAAAGGCAGAATTGTCTGGCGCAGTAAAAACTAACGATAACAAATTTATAAGGAGAAAAAACAATGAAAGTAAGACCCTCAGTAAAACCTATGTGTGATAAATGTAAAGTAATTAAAAGAAACGGAAAAGTTATGGTAATTTGTTCTAAAAACAAAAATCATAAACAACGTCAGGGTTAATCCCTAACCTTTTCGCCCGAACGGGCGTAAAACGGAAAATAAGAGCGTTTCTAAAATAGGTTTCCATTCCAAAACCGAAAAGGAAAACGCATTGACATAAATTTTTTTCAAAATAATACGGAGGTATAAGGAAAAGTATGGCACGTATAGCCGGCGTTGATTTGCCCAACAATAAGAGAGTTGAAATCGGTTTGACGTATATATACGGAATCGGTTTGACCACTTCAAGGAAAATCATTAGCGAAACAGGAATTAATCCGGATACGAGAGTTAAGGATTTGAGCGAAAACGATATCGCTAAA
>CAYQLN010000130.1:0-2503 GCA_964418455.1 uncultured Christensenella sp. | reverse complement strand
TTACACCCGCGAAGTTTGTTTCAGAGAAACAATGCTTAAAGATTGTAACAAATTAAATTTTTATTGTCAACTGTTTGCAAAATAATTTTAAGAAAAAATTTTAAATGATATTTTTTTTGTTTTTTCTGCAAATTCTTACAATATAAAATTAAATTTCTTTGACATATTTTTGACGAATCTGTATAATGTATTATACTTGGTTTAATAGCGTTTCGGTGCTTAAAGGGAGTATTTAATGTATAAAACCGTTTACAATAATTGGATTAATAGCGAGTTGCTTTCGGATAAAGAAAAGGAAGAACTCGTTTCGATGAAAAAAGACAGAAAGGAAATGGAATATAGGTTCGGCAAGCGTTTGGGGTTCGGTACGGCAGGTATGCGCGGAATCATAGGACTCGGAACGAATATGATGAACGTATATACCGTTCGTCAAGCGACGCAGGGCTTGGCGGAATATATTAAGTCGCTCGGTGCGAAAGCGATGAAAAGGGGCGTGGTTATTTCTTACGACACGAGAAGAATGTCCAAGGAGTTTGCGCTCGCCGCGGCGATAGTTCTTGCCAACAACAATATAAATGTTAACGTTTTCGGCGAAGTTCATCCCGTGCCTATGCTTTCTTTTGCCGTTCGCGAACTTAAAAAGGTTGCCGGGATTATGATTACCGCAAGCCATAACCCGAAAGAATATAACGGATACAAGGTTTACGGGGAGGACGGCGCGCAAATGTCGCCGGAGGCGACTGCGGAAGTCGTTAAATTCATCGAAGACATCGGCGACCCGTTGAGCGATAAAATTCTTATCGACGAAGAAGGGTTTAAAAAGGTTAAAATCGTTCCGAAGTCCGTCGATAAAAAATACTACAAAACGATAAAGTCGCTTTCTCTTTCCAAAAAGGAAGTTAAAAAAGTCGGCAAAAAAATCAAACTGATATACACGCCCATTCACGGCAGCGGATACGTGCCCGTTACCACTATATTGAAAAATATGGGGATAACCGCTTCGCTTGTTCCCGAACAGATAAACGCGGATTCCGATTTCCCTACGGTAGAAGTTCCTAACCCCGAACATAAAGAGGCGTTGACGCTGGCGATTAAAATGGCGGACTTCAAAAATGCAGACGTGGTTTTCGGCACCGACCCCGATTGCGACAGATTGGGCGTAGCCGTCAGAAACGACAAAGGCGAATTCGAAGCGCTTTCGGGAAATCAGACGGGCGTGCTTTTGCTCGATTACGTTTTGAGGAAACTTAAAGAAAACGGCAAACTCGGGCAAAAGGGGTTTGTGGTTAAGAGTTTTGTTTCCACGGGAATGGTAAAATTTATTACCGACGATTACGGCGTTGAACTTATGGAAACCCCGGTAGGGTTTAAGTTTATCGGCGAAAAAATCAAGAAATACGACGATACGGGACTTAAAAATTTCGTGTTCGGGTTCGAAGAAAGTTGCGGATACCTTCGCGGAACGCATTGCAGAGATAAAGACGCGGTTGTCGCGAGTATGCTTTTTGCGGAAATGGTTTGTTATTTAACCTATAAAGGAGAAAGCGTTTACGGAAGATTGCAAGAGTTATACGCAAAATACGGATACGTTTTCGATTCCAGCGTTGCCGTTAAATACGAAGGATTAAAGGCGATGAAAGAAATGAACGCCGTAGTCGATAAGTTAAGAGCGGTTAAGGTGGAAGAAATAGGCGGGCTTAAAGTGAAAGCGGTACGCGATTATTTAAGCGGCGTTAAAACTTTTGCAGACGGTTCTACAGAAGAATTAGACAGCCCCAAAAACAACGCGCTTTATTACGAAATAGACGGCGGAAGTTTCGTTTGCGTTCGTCCGAGCGGAACGGAGCCGAAACTTAAAATCTATTATTCGTTAAGAAGCCAAAATCAAGCGAAAGCGCAACGTCTTTACAGAAAGGTTAAAAACGCTTTCGAACAGTTGATAAAATAAATCAAAAGTTTATAAGATTGAATCGCAGCCCTTTCTTTTTCGGATTTTTGTTCCCGAAAAAGAAAGGGGATTTTTATTTCGAGCGCGAGTTTTCAGGCTTTCGAACGATATAAAACCGACTATAAGAAATTCTTATAGAAGCGGAGCGAAAAACGATAGATTTTTTTGAAAAATGCAAGTATAATATACGTTGTTCGGAGCGGATAACCGCCGAAAATAAGGAGAATAAATATATGAGCCGTTGTTTTGGAACTGTATCGAGGGGTGTTAGAGCACCGATAATAAAAAACGGAGACGACATCGTTAAAATCGTTACCGAATCGGTTTTGGAAGCTTCTAAAACGGAGGGGGTCGCTTTTCATAATAAAGACGTTGTCGCTATGACGGAAGCGATAGTAGCGAGGGCGCAAGGCAATTATGCTACGACGGACGACATCGCGGCGGACGTTAAAAACAAACTCGGCGGCGAAACTATCGGCGTGATTTTTCCGATACTTTCGAGAAACCGTTTTTCCGTTTGCTTAAAAGGCATCGCAAAGGGCGCGAAAAAAATCG
>CAYQLN010000129.1:0-2507 GCA_964418455.1 uncultured Christensenella sp. | reverse complement strand
CTGTCTTTTTGCGAGAGATTATATTTATAAAATAATATTTCTAATTTATATTAACACATTATAAAGTCAAAATCAAGCGATTTTAAAATAACGCGAAAATTGTAAAAAATTTCTATTTTTTGCAAAAAAGAAGAAATGCCGTTAAAACCGAATTGCGTTCTCAAAAAAACAATTCGCGAGGAAAGCAAAAACAAATTCGCGCTCCGCGCAGGGCAGCAGAAACTCTCTTTATATTTTTGTCTCGCCCGCAAAGAACCGCCTCGCGCCGAAAAAATTTTTTAGCCAAACGAAAAAAATTTTTTAGTCTCCCGCCCCTTGTTAAACGCAGGGCTTGCTATATAAAAACCCGACGCGGGGATTTTTTGTCCGCTTCGGGTTTTTGTTTTTGTTGATTTTTTGCGTGATGTTTTTAATATCCTTTGATTACCTTTCCTACGATATAATATTTAATAGTTCCGTCCGCACCGCCGTTCCAAGTCAAATCGGAATTATATATGGGATTGCATATTACGCCCGAATTTCCTTTCATATCGGTATCGCTCGGGTAATAATTGTCTTGAATGAAAAACGCGCAATCCGACTTGCCGGTATTATACCCTGCGTCTACCGTTCTGTTAAAATCCACCCTGATTGAATTTATAACCGAGTTGAATTTGCTTTTTACTTTAATACCTTGTTGATATCCCCAATCTGCCCTATACCAGAAAACGTAGCAGTTATCCAAAATCGACTTTCCGTCTTCGAGACAAAAGCCCAACTTAAATTGGTCACTATACGCGTTATCGTAAAAATTTCCGCTGTATGTGGTTCCTTCGTTGGGGTTAACCTCCTCGAAAGCAACGCTGTTACCATATTCGGAAGTCGTTAAATCTCCGATACACCTAAACAACGGATGAACTTGCTCGAAGAAGTTTCCGCCGCCCGTAATCACAACGCCTTTTTGAAAACCTTGTAAACGCATATTCGTGAAAGAGTTATCGTGCCCGCGGCAAACGATGCCGATAGAATTCTTTTTGCCCGCGCCGTACACGTTAACGTTTATTATGTCCGCGTCCGAAGAGCCGCCGTTAACGCCGTATTTCACGTGCAAGCCCACCATGCCCGCGTTTTTAATCGCCACGTCTTGTATGCGAGTTTCCCTTCCGCCGTCGATAGACACTCCGTTAGCGACGCCGTTGCAATCTATAACTCCGCCCTCTAAATAATAGTTGCTTCCCACGGGGAGCATACTGTTACTGTCGTAATTATAAGTAGCGTCTTTCGCGCCGAGCCTTATCACGCAATCTTTAATGGAAGTATCGTCGTTTGCTTGTTGTTTTGTTGTTCCCGCCGTATAAGTATTCCACGCGGAACTTGTGGAGATAGCCTTTATAACGGCGTAGTTAGAAAGTTTTAGCGACACGCTTTTCGTAGCGTTTGCCGAAGTTAAAATAGGTTTGGAAACGCAATACTCGCCGTCCGGGAAATATATAACCCTGTTGGGGTTTTCGTCTATGCATTGTTGAATTGCGTCGGCAACGTCTTCGCCCGTGTTAGGAACGGCATAAGCCGTTACCAAAACGAACTCGCTTGCAGAAACGGAAGAACCCGTTATAAGAGCGACCCATTCTTCATAAGTGCCGTCGAAAGAATCTTTCACGAGTTCCCAAGCGGATTTCCCGTCCGCGCCCGCAGCGCCTGTTGCGCCTGCCGCGCCGGTTGCTCCGGTCGCGCCCGTCGCGCCCGTCGCTCCTGTCGCACCCGTATCGCCTTTATCGCCCTTATCGCCTTTGTCGCCTTTGTCACCCTTTTCGCCTTGTATGCCTTGTATACCTTGCGCGCCGGTCGCACCCGTATCTCCCTTATCGCCTTTATCGCCCTTTTCTCCCTTTTCGGAAGTTTGGGAATTCGTGCCTAACGATATAAACCAATCTTCAAAAGTGCCCTCGAAACCTTCGTCGACAGCAGCGTAATACGCGTCGTAACCGGCGTCCATAAAATCCTGAAATTTATCGTTAGAACCGGATGTATCCGCGCACCCCCCCCCAACAGACAAAACGAAGGTCAACGCCAAAATAACAACCGTTAATTTAGAAATCCATTTTTTCATTTTTTTCTCCTTAACAAAAAAATTTTTTCACTTCTTTTAATACTCGCGCGTTCTGAAAATTGTTTTGCGGCAAACAAAGAAACCTTTGAAAAACAAAAATCGCAAACAATATTTTCGAGCACGCTTCAAAAAAATTATATCACACAAAATTTTGCTTTTCAATACCCGAACGAATAAAATTCTTGCGCTACGGAGTCCGCTCCCCTCATTATTAACGATAGGACATAAGACTAATCGTTTTATCTAACTATCCGTGCTCTTCCGTTTCCGCAAGCCTTATATATTAAGATTTTCCGGTTTAAGCAAAAAATCGAAAATATTCATAAACAATATGCCGTCGTCGTTATAATACGTAGGCGACATATCTCCCGTAATCACTACCTTCTTAAATGAATCGTCTATTTTCTTAAACGGCCTT
>CAYQLN010000128.1:0-2539 GCA_964418455.1 uncultured Christensenella sp. | reverse complement strand
CGGCATCTCTTCTTCGCTTAAATAAATTTTGTAAGGTATTTCGTTTTTCATTTTTAATCCTCCTTTTTCGGGCGGAAAAAACAAAAAACCCGCCCTAGCAGTATTTTTTTTCTGCCGGGACAGGAATTATCCTGCGGTGCCACCCTGCTTGGCGATTACTCGCCCTCTTTAACGCACAGTCATGCGATTGCGATTGATAACGGCGCGCAACCCCGTCTTGCATACTCTTGCCCGAAAGCAATTTCAACTCGCCCTCGAAAGTCCATTCGGTTTCGCTTTTATTACCGCCATCGCACTGTCGGCGGCTCTCTGAGAACAAAACTTCGAAACTTACTACTCTTTCTCTTCGGTTTTATTTGTGTTAATTATAAAACTCAATCAATATGCTGTCAAGCATTTTTTTCGATTTTAAATTATTTTTTATCGATCGGATATTTTATCCGTTGAAAAAAATTTTTGCAAGTAGTATAATTCGTTAATAACGATATTGCACGGAGGTTACCTATGAAAGTAACGGAAAAACAGCGAAACAGCAAAAGTTGCTTTATATGCGGATTAGATAACGAAAGCGGCGTCGGCGCGCCTTTCTATGCTTTGGAAGACGGATCCTGCGCTACTATATTTCAATTTAAATTCCAACACCAGAGTTATCCCGAAAGAGTTCACGGCGGCATTATAAGCGCGTTGCTCGACGAAGTTATGGGCAGAGCCGTTTGGATAAAAGACCCCGAAACTTACGGCGTTACCACGACTTTGAACGTTACTTTCAGACGTCCCGCAAAATACGGCGTTCCGCTAAAAGCGCGCGGATATATAACTTTTCAATCCGCACTCGGATTTACCGCAAAAGGCGAATTGTTCGATAGCGAAGATAATCTCCTTGCCGAAAGCACCGCTAAATATCTTAAACTTTCGGCAGACAAGGTTACGAAGGGAGTAGACGCAAACGCCGAAATGTGCTATTACCGCCCCGACGATATTAAGGATATAGAATTCCCTCCGATTAAAACAAAATAGCACGCGCCGTCATTAATTGTTTTCGCGTTGCTTTTTATTCGTTAACGCGAAATCGCCGAAAAAAGTTCAACGATTTAGCGCACACGGTTCGGATTATATATTTAAATGAGCGCGTCGCCTTTTAAGCAAAAAGGCGACGGAATGATAAAAACCGAAATCGGGCTAAATCGCAAATGTATTTATAAAACGATTGTCATTTTATATATTTTTGCAAATAGGTTAAATCGAGTTTCCATTCGGGGATTTTATTCAAGCGTTCATGCGTTTCGTTGGCTTTACCTAAATCCTGACGATATTGAGCATAAGTAACGCCGTTTGTTTTCATATAATGATTTTCCGCGCGTTCTATATCTCCCATGAGCGACGTTCTGCCTATATGTATTACAGAGTGGCAATCGTGGCACACCGCAACCACTTCTTCTAATTTTTGCACGCAGTTTTTTTCATCGTAACTCCACCTTTCGTGCGCTTCTAACCGAGTCGTTTTTTTGCCGCATATAGCGCATCTGCCTTGCGCGCGGGATAACGCGTCTTTTCTTATAAAATCCCACTGACTTTTACTTAACAAGGTGCGTAGGTTAGAATACCAACACGAATCCGGCACCATTTCGAAATTTAATTTTCTATTCATTCAATCGACCTGCTTTCGTGGCAATAAAAGTAAATTATTTGAAAATCTTTCGAGAGTTTTTGAACGTATGATACGGCTTTTTGTAGTTTTTCTCCGTCTAAATTAACGAACGGGTCGTCGAGAACTATAAATGGTTTTTCTCCCTCGAACACCAAATCGACAAGAGCGAATCGCTCGCAAACGTTTGCCAAGTCCTTGTAGCCTTCGCTGAAATATTCTTTATCGCTTAAAAGTCCTTTTTCCTCTATTTTAACCTTTAAATCCACGTCTACCGACAAACGTTTATCGTCGTTTTCGCTTATCAATGAAAAATACTTGTTTAGATTTTCCTCTAACGGTTGACGGTATTTTGTTTTTAAAGCGTCGTCGGCAAGTTGCAAGAACTTTGCCGTGTGCATTATTATTTCGTATCTTTCTTTTTTTGCCGCAAGTTCTTCGTTTAACAAAGCGAGTTGATTTTCGAGTTCGGGAAGTTTAGAAACTTTTTCTTCATACGATATTAAGATTTGCGCGTCTTTGGATTTTTTTTCTTGCAATCTATCGCAATCGACGGAAAGAGAAAGAATTTCCGCGTTTAGTTTATCTATATATCCCTCGGAATATTCCTTTACCTCTACCTCGTTTGTTTGCTCGTATTCGAGCAATTTTTTGTTTTCCGAAACCAATTCCGCGTTTATCCTTTCTAACTCGCGAGCAAGAGATTTAAGTTCCACCGCCGCCCCGACGAAATCACTGTTCTCCAACTTAAAAACAGCCAAAAATTCCGATAGTTTTTTTTCGTATTCCTCTATCATCGCACCCGATTCGAAAATTTCTCTTTCCGATTTCCCTCTTTCGTCGCCGATTATTTCCTTCGATTCGGAAGATTGTTTTTTTAAGGCAATCGCCGCA
>CAYQLN010000127.1:0-2672 GCA_964418455.1 uncultured Christensenella sp. | reverse complement strand
CATAACGGCGAAAGACGGATACGAAATATCTTCCGTTAAGTGGAACGGCACTGAAAAACTTATCGGAAACGTTCCCACATACACGTTAAACGAAACCGTTTCGAGCGCATCCACGCTTGTAGTTACCTACGTTGCAAAAGCGGTTACGCCGAGCACTTACACTTTAACCGTAACAAATGACGGAACAAAGGGAACCGTTACCGGTAACAACGCAAGTTATACCGCAGGTTCTACCGTTTCCGTAATCATAACCGCAAAAGACGGATACGAAATATCTTCGGTTAAGTGGAACAACACGGAAAAACTTTCGGGTAACGTTTCTACTTATGCATTAAGCGAAACCATTTCGAGCAACTCTACGCTCGTAATTACTTACGTTGCAAAAACGGTCGCGCCGACGACTTATACTTTAACCGTAACTAACGACGGAACAAAGGGAACCGTTAGCGGTAACAACGCAAGTTATACCGCAGGTTCTAGCGTTTCCGTAATCATAACCGCGAAAGACGGATACGAAATATCTTCGGTTAAATGGAACGGCACGGAAAAACTTTCGGGTAACGTTTCTACTTATACTTTAAGCGAAACCATTTCGAGCAACTCTACGCTCGTGGTTACTTATGTTGCAAAAAGTAGCGGCGGCGATAGCGGAAGCGGAAGTAGTGGCGGTAGTACCGATAGCGGAAGCGGCGACAGCGGAAGCACGGTAACGAAATATAAAGCGACCGTAACTATAACCGAAAAAGCGGGCGGAAACGTTAAAGGTATAGTAAACGGTTCTTCTTATAGCGGCGAAAGAACTTTAACCATAACCGCAAAAGAAGGTTATCGTATCGAATCCGTTAAAATAGACGGCGTAGAACAAAAGATAAAAGACGATTCTTCTTTAACTATAAACGTAACGTTCGACGCGGATAAAACGATAGAGATCGTATTCGCAAGCGCTTCTGCTAAACAAGTTAACGGTTGGTCTTGCTTGACAAGTCTCGAAACCGTTGCCCCCGTGGGAATTATATTGATTCTCGGCGCGGCGGTAATGTTAATCGTTAAAAAAAGCAAACGCGAAAACTAAATAACAAGCAATAAAAAACTATCAAAAGCGAGCGAAAGGCTCGCTTTTGAATTTTAAACGTTCAACGCGTTTATTAAAATTTATCTAATCGTTTCGGCTTAGTTGACAAAATAGGCGCAAAGGGATATAATTTTAAAAAAAGTCAAGGAGAAAATAAAATGCTCGCTCTTCAAATAATAGGTTTCATTTTAGGGATAATAATATACGTGTGTTCGGGTATCGTTTGCGGCAGAATATGCGTTGAAGTGGTTCGCAAAAAAGACGTCGGGGCAAACGAAGTGGTTTGGTTTTGGGCAGGCTTTTTGCTTAATTTCATAGCGGTGTTTATGACGCTCGTTTTGAAAAAAGACGGCGAAAAATAAAAGGTCGAATTTTTGAAATAACGTTACACGGCGGTGCAAAAATTTATTTTTGCACCGCTATTTTTTGTTATTTGCTAAGCGCGAACAACTGTCGTTCGCTAAAATAAGGCGTTCAAAAATTAGCAAGCAAATTTGTTTTTATTATATTTTAAATTTATTCGAAAGATATTCGGGTAGCAAGTATTTTTTTACTTGCTGCTTTTTTTATTCGTTCGTAATCATAAAAAACGCGCCGAATAGTTTTACGCGGCGAAAATATATCTTTAATTAAATAGAATGGGGGAGCAAAAAAACCGTTAAAGAAAAAAAATTTGCAAAAAAAACAGCCTATTACGGAATAAAAAAATTCCGAAGTCAGTAAAAATAATTATATCTTTCGTTATTTAAAAATAAAAATACCTTTCGACCAAATTCGCGCTTTTTTCTTTTTAAATAACAAAAAAAACATAAAAAACGGGGTTAAAATGAATTTTACCGTTATAAAAAAGAAAATGGTTATTAAATCGCTGTGCGTCGCGCTTTGTTTCGCGTTGTTGTTGCCTTTGCTGAAAATATCTTCCGCGGCACAAGTTTTCTTCGGAGCGTCGTCAAGAAAACTTCCTATCTATTCCGTGCAAACGCAAGAAAAAAAGATAGCGATTTCTTTCGACTGCGCTTGGGGAACGGACTATACCGACCGTTTGCTCGAAGTTATGGAAAGCGAAAAGGTGACTTGCACTTTTTTCTGCGTGGAGTTTTGGGCGAAAAAGTATCCCGAATACCTTAAAAAAATATCGGAAAAGGGGCACGAAATAGGCACTCATTCGGCAACGCATCAATATATGAGCAAACTTACCGCGGAAGAGATAGAAAAAGAACTCGCTTCATCCTCTTCCGCGATAGAAAGCGTGACGGGGACTAAGCCGGAATTATTCAGACCGCCTTACGGCGACTACGACGATTTGTTGATAGAAACGGCGGAGCGGGCGGGCTACTACGTTATTCAGTGGTCGATAGACAGTTTGGATTGGAAAAACATTTCCGCAAACGAAATAACCGAAAGAGTTTGTAGTCATGCGGAAAACGGAGCGATAGTGCTTTTTCACAACCAAGGCTTGCATACCGCCGAAGCGTTGCCTGCGATTATTAAAGAACTGAAAGCAAAAGGTTTCGAGTTCTGCACGATAGGGGATTTGATATATAGAGAAAACTATGAAATGAACCCCGACGGCAGTCAGAAACCGATTAACGTTTGAAAT
>CAYQLN010000126.1:0-2685 GCA_964418455.1 uncultured Christensenella sp. | reverse complement strand
GACGGAAGTTTCTTTTTGGATATGTTGTTTTGTTCGGCGATAGGGGTAGTGTCCGGAATAATAGCGGTTAACGCGCGCAGAAACGATAGATAAAAAAGAGGTGCGGTCCATACCGTACCTCTTTTCGCGTGCTTTAAATAACCCATTCGCCATTTTCGAAAATCGTTATTTTTTCGCCGTTTTCTTTTATTCCCGTAACTTGCAAATCGGAAGTTCCTATCATAAAATCCACGTGCTGAACGGAAGAGTTCAACCCTTTTTTTCTCAATTCCTTTTGCGTTAGTTCCGCTCCGTTTTTTATCGTTGTGGGGTAACCTTCTCCGAGTGCTAAATGGCAACTTGCGTTTTCGTCGAACAGCGTGTTGTAAGCGAGTATCCCGCTTTTGGCGATGGGTGAGTTTTTGCCGATTAAAGCGACCTCTCCGAGCCTCTTGGTTCCGCTATCCGTTTCGATTAGCGATTTTAAAACGAGGTAACCTTTTTTTGCGGAGTAATCGACTATTTTTCCGTTTTTGAAAGTCAAAGAAAAATTGTCGATAACGTTTCCGTTATAACATAGCGGCATTGCCGATTTAACGACGCCGTCGACTCTTTTGCAATGAGGCGCGGTGAATATTTCTTCCGTAGGCATATTCGCCACGAATTTTATTCCGTCTTTTGCGGTTTCTTCCGCCGAAAGCCAAACGTGGTCGTCGCAAAGTCCCACGCGGAGCGAAGTCCCTATGGAATTGGAAAAATATAATTCCCGAAATTGCGCGTCGTTCAAAAATTTTGCCCTTACGTTTAGCGACGCTATATGTTTTTTCCATTCTTCGAGCGGGTTTTCCGCATTTAATCTCATACTGTTTTCGATAAAATCCGAAAGTAATCGTTCGCAATTATCCGCGTTCGGGAAAACGGTTTTCGCCCATTCTTCGGTAGGAACGGAAACTACGCACCAACGAATTTCGTTGCTCATAATCGCGCTCGAAAATTTTTTCAACGCAAACGCTCTCGCCGCCGCCGCTTTTGAAAGTTTTTCGTGGTCGACTTCGGCAAACGCTTTTGGATTTTCCGCCGAAATCGCTATGTAACAAAAATTGTTTTTTACCAAATCGTTTTTGCCGTCGACAAACCATTTGGGTATGTCCGTGAGCGCCGAAAGTTCCGCGTGATTATATCCGAGCCTGTCTATTTCTTCGTCGTTCCAGCGCACGCGCACTATTTTTGCGCCCGCTTCGTAAGCCGCTTTTGCGAATTCCTCG
This sequence comes from uncultured Christensenella sp., assembly GCA_964418455.1. Lineage (GTDB taxonomy): Bacteria > Bacillota > Clostridia > Christensenellales > Borkfalkiaceae > UBA1259. The sequence continues at coordinate 1,441 of CAYQLN010000126.1, read as the reverse complement.
GCGACTTCCCTTTCGGATACGGGGCAAGCGATTTCCAACCCTTGACCTTTTTGTAAATTAACGCCGATTTTTAAAACCAAATCGGCGTATTTTTTTAACGTCGTTTTATCCAAAATAGTTCTCCTTAACGGTTTTTATTCTATACCGCGCGCCATTTAAAGTCAAGGCGGATCGACGTTGAATTTTAAAGCAAAAAGTCGGCGTAAAGCGAATTTTTGCGAAAAAGCCGCTTTTCGATAGAACGATAATGGTTTTTTAGGGCGCGAAAAAAACGAAAAAACCTTCTCCGAAAGGACCGTTTCGTTAAAAAATTTACGTTTTTGTTAAATAGTAACATTTTTTTAAAAAAAATTATTGCCTTTTCGAAAAACGCACTTGTTTTTTGGTTTATTATCACACAATTACTTGCAATTTCGCTTTTAATATTGTAAAATAATTGTAACTAAAATGTGATAGTCTACTCGGCTGTTATAATGGTTTTCTCAAACGCTTTTTCTTAAAAAGAAAAAAGCAACCGCCGTTCGCGTTTCGGCTTTGATTTATTTGAAAGTTATGGAAACTTTCGGTTTGTTTTTAAGGGAGAAGAAGCGGCGGTTTACCGAAAGAGAAAACGAAAAAAATAAAAATCCTTAAAGGAGAATGAAATGGATTACAGAATTGAACACGATTCGATGGGAGAGGTTAAAGTTCCGGCAGACAGGCTTTGGGCAGCGCAAACTCAAAGAAGTCACGAAAATTTCGAGATAGGCGTCGGCATAGAAACCATGCCGAAAGAAATAATACGCGCGTTCGGTATTTTGAAAAAGGCAGCCGCAATCGCGAATAACAAAATTCGTTCGGAAAAAATGACCGATGAAAAACTTTCCGCGATTTCCTCGGCGTGCGACGAAATAGTATCCGGGAAACTCGACGCGGAATTTCCGCTTGTAGTGTGGCAAACCGGTTCGGGCACGCAATCGAATATGAATTCCAACGAAGTAATCGCCAACAGGGGCAATCAAATAATCGGAAAAAAGATTTTGCATCCGAACGACGACGTTAATATGAGTCAATCTTCCAACGATACGTTTCCCACGGCTATGCATATAGCGGCTACGCTTATTTTGGAAGACAAACTTATTCCCGCCGCGGAAACGCTTATCGCTACTTTCAAACGTTTAGAAGAAGAAAACGAGGGAATAGTTAAAAGCGGAAGGACTCATTTGCAAGACGCGACTCCTATAAAATTCAGCCAGGAAATAAGCGGCTGGCGTTCGAGCCTAGAAAAAGACGTGGAACTTATTCGTCGTTCGATAGAACCGTTATACGAACTCGCACTCGGCGGAACGGCGGTAGGCACGGGATTAAACGCGCCGCAAGGTTTTGCGGAATCGGTTGCGGAAGAAATCGCGCGTTTAACGGGGAAACCTTTTAAGACCGCCGCTAATAAATTTCATTCCTT
>CAYQLN010000125.1:0-2708 GCA_964418455.1 uncultured Christensenella sp. | reverse complement strand
GCCACAATCGACAAAATCACAAGCGCGCGCCAATCGAAAACGACCGCATCACCTACTACGGAAAAGGATAGAAGAACGGTGAGAAACATCGTTACGCCCGTTGCGACTATCAAACCTATCACTACAGGACGAATACCTTTCAAAAACGCTTGCACGCCGTTAAATTTCAACAATCCTTTTATTACGGAAGCAATTAAAAGTATTATTATGAACGAGGGCAAAACCACGCCCAAAGTCGCAATCATCGCACCCAAAATGCCCGCTTGCGTAGAGCCTATAAAGGTTGCCATATTTATAGCGATGGGACCGGGAGTAGATTCGGCAACGGCTATGAAGTTCATAACCTCTTCGGCAGTCATCCAACCGTTTGCCAAAACCTCTTCTTGTATCAAGGGTATCATCGCATACCCGCCGCCGAAAGTGAAAAGTCCTAATTTAAAAAAGGTCAAAAACAAAGTAAGAAGCACGGGCATTATTTTTCCACCCCCTCTTCTTCAACGTTTTTCGGCTCGCTATTTTCTTCGGTATTTTCAGACGACGCTTCTTCCTTAACGGGTTGAACGAGGTTTTTGTTTTTTAACAATAAAACCAAATATAGAACTACGCCCACCGCTCCGCCTATCAAAATGTAGTAGATAGAAGAAAAGGCGATAGAGAAAACGGAAAAAGCGACCAAACAACCGATAGTTAAAAAGCACAAAAGATAATTAAACAAACTCTTTTGCAATTTTTTTAGCATCCTTATCCCTGCCGACAAGATAATGAAAGGAATACACGCCTGAATACCCAAAAACGCGTACGAAACGTAGGTTAAACTCATAAACGCTTCATAGAACAGCGAAATTACGAATATTATTATGAACGACGGCAAAACCACGCCGAGGGTCGCAAAAAACGAACCGAGCACCCCTGCCGATTTATATCCTATATAAGTCGCGCTGTTTATCGCTATCGGACCGGGAGTGGACTCCGCTATGGCTATCATGTCCAAAAATTCGTCGTGTTCTATAAGATTACGTTTTTCCACTATTTCGCGCTCGATTATCGCTATCATCGCATAACCGCCGCCGAAAGTGAACAAACCTATTTTGAACATCAACAAGAAAAGTTTTAACGATTTTTTTAGTTTTTCCATTGTTCGAAACCTTTTTGTTTTTTTAATCGCGTTTAGTATATCACATTCTTTTTATTTTTTCAAAAGAATATCGAGGACATATAAAAAACCGTTTGTATTTTTCAAACGGTTAATTGTTTTTTTTGCTAAAACCCGTAGGAATTGGTTACGGGGTCCAAAAACAAAGAGATTTTCGGAGGATAAAAGGTAAAAACAAAAAAGCAAACGAGAACAAACAAAATAATCAAAAACGGAACCAAAAAACCTTTTTTTAAAACGACGCCGTTTTTCATTAAACGCCACTCCGCGAAATATTCAACGGCTACGGCAACGAAAAAAATCAGAATGTTTACGATGCCGGGGAGTTTTCCGAAACAGCCGCCGAGGGTATAAAATAAAATCGGGATAGAAACGACGCCTATCAAAATTCCGATCAATTTTACCCACCAAAATTCTTCATAATCAGTTTTGAAAAAGGCAAACTGAATAACGCCGAAGAAAAACGAAGGGATAAACAAAAGTTTCATATGTTCCCATGTCGATTCGTTTGTCGCCGAAAAAGCAGCAAAAAACTTAACGCCCGTCCAATCGAACAAAAAGTGCAAAAGAGTTCCGCAAACGACGGTAAAAGTTAAACCTACCGCCTGCCATATCGTTAAACTACGTTTCATACTCGCTCCATATTTTATGATTTCCCGTATATATTTTTTTATTCTTTATTATTTATTCGATTCGGTTCAAAAAAATACTGTCTTTTATCAGATTGCGATATAAAACGTTATTAAGTAGCGAAAAACGTTGCCGATTTTTGGCAACGTTTTTCGTTAAAGCATTTCTTTTTTTATTATTTTTAATCCGTTTTTAGTATTATTGTTTTCCGTTTGCGGAATTTTTTTGACGAATATTTTATCTTTATACTTATATACAACCAACGCCGCTATAAGCAAAACTATTCCTACGCCTATCAATATCAAAACGTAAGTCGGTAAGGTTATAAGTTTTTCTTTGTTCCACATAGCGTTTATTTTTTCAAGAGTAGCGTTATCGAAATTATTCATAACCGCGCAACGCTCTATGGTTTCTTCGTCAAAGTATTGCGCATAAAGTTGTCTGCCCGTTTCGGTGGAATATATAACGTATTTATCGGTAGTTTCCGTTTCGTCGAAAAAGTATTTCAAATCGGTTGCGAAAACTTCTTCTCTTCCGACGTTTTTCATCACGCCGTTTTGCAATTCAAACGTTTTAAGATATGCGGTTTCCCCTTCTTTTTCAACTATTCCGTAGATATTATTACCTTCATTCGACTCGTCGATAGCACGATAATATTTACCCGAATACAATCCGTAATCTGACTTTTCCTCTTCGGAAAGGGAATTATAATCCTCCGCTTCGATTACCGCGCTTTCGGCAGAATAACAATCGAGAACGTATGAAAATACCTCTTCGTCGCCTATACAACTAGTATAGCCGATATAATCCATATTTCTTATGGCGTTAGAGGGTTTGCTTAAAAAATTAAGAAATTCGGTCGCTTTTTCCGTATCGGCGCCGTTAGGCATTACCCAGCCGTCGAACCACACGTTACTGCCTTCTT
>CAYQLN010000124.1:0-2811 GCA_964418455.1 uncultured Christensenella sp. | reverse complement strand
AGTATGTCGTTTTTGATTTTAACGTCTACCAAAATCATAACGATTTCCTTTTCGGGTTGAATATAAACGCCGAAAAGTTTTTCCGCTTCGGGATTTGCCGTTCCTTTTGCACCGAGAACCGTTCCGCCGCTTGCGCCGTGTTCTCTTGCTACGGACATAACGCTGTCTGCAAAACCCGCGTTTACAATACAGAAAATTACTTCGTGGTTATAGTTCATATTATTTCTCCTTATCGGCTAAAAATTTATATATCGCAACGCCTATAACGCTGGTTAACGGGACGGTAAAAGCAACGCCTTTTCCGCCGCGAATTTTTTGGAATTTTTCTTCGAGCGAGGATAGGGCGGCTTTTTCTTTTTCTTGATCGATAACGCTGAAAATAACCGCTTTACCGCTGTCGCCGATTCCTAAATAGGAAAGCGCTTCGCTCGGAGCGGTGCCTCTCGCGGACGCGGCGAAGCAAGCGTTTACTCCGCACGATTGAACGAAATCTTCGTAAAATTCGCGTTTTTCGGTCGGAACTATTAAAACGAGCAAAGACAGTTTATGCGGCGCGACGTTTTTTTCTTTTTTGGAAGAAGTTCTTTTGGCGGCGGGTTTTTTCGCCGCGATTTTTTTTGCTTTTTCTATAAGTTTAGGCATAACTCCTCCTTACATAAAATCGATAATTTGTTTGTCGTCGGCGGAAAGTATGCGTTGCATAGCCGCTTTCTCTTTGATTTTTTTGGTGATAATCGCTTTGAAACCCAAAAGTTGAATGGTGATTAGCGGGGTCATCGCAACGAGCGCGACCACGCCGAACGCATTGGAGAGTATTTGCGCTTCTCCTTGCAGACTCGCGCAAACGCCTATCGCCAACGGTAAAATAAAACTCGAAGTCAAAGGTCCGCTCGCCACGCCGCCGGAATCGAATGCGATGCCTGTGTATATTGCGGGGACGAAAAACGAAAGCCCCAAAGAAATTACGTAGCCGGGGATAAGAATGTACAAGATATTGAAATCGTATATTATGCGAAGCATCGACAGCGCGAGAGCAAGTCCTACGCCGACGCAAAGCGCTATCATCATCGAACGCTTGCTTACCGTGCCGTTGGTTATTTCTTCCACTTGTTTGTTGAGAACGTGAATAGCGGGTTCAGCCAAAACTACCGCCAATCCGATAACGAAAGCGATTAAAACTATCACGATCGAAGGCAACGAAGAAAGCGCGACGCCGAGTTTGTATCCGATAGGCACGAACCCGATTTCCACGGTCGTTAAAAATATAACCAATCCGGCGAACGTATAAAGTATTCCGAAAGCAATCTTGATGAGTTTTTGTTTGGGCAGTTTCAACACCGTGAATTGAAGCACTAAAAAGAAAAGGACGATTAAACCCAAAGCGATTCCCACGCTTTTGCAAGTGTGCAGAAGTGCAGTGCCGAATGCGGAAAAAAATTCCGTAGGAACGGCGTATTCGCCGAGCGTGTAGGAGGGGGCTCCGCTTGAAGAAAGCCCCAAAAACATCACGGCTATTATCGGACCTACCGAACAAAGCGCGATGAGTCCGAAACTGTTTTCCCTAACGTCTTTGCCTCCGATTACGCTCGCAATACCAAGCCCTAACGCCATTATAAAGGGAACGGTTATCGGTCCCGTCGTTACTCCGCCCGAATCGAAAGCGAGGGCAAGGAAACCTTCTTTTCCGGAAAGAATGAGCAAACTCGTTAAACAAAACAGCAACGTATAGAAAAAAGTCAGCACGTGCGACAGTTGTTTTTTAAAAACCATTTTCAAAACGGCGACGACGAGTAGCGTTCCCACTCCCACGCCTACCGTTATTATAAGCGTAGTTCCGTCTATCATGCCCTCGACGTAGGAAGCGAGAACCGAAAGGTCGGGTTCCGCTATGGTTATAACCACGCCCATTGCAAAACAAGACAAGAGTAGTAACCAAAGTTTTTTGGATTTCGTAAGACCGCTGCCGACGTGAGAACCGATAGGCGTCATAGCCATATCGGCGCCGAGATTAAACAAGCCCATGCCCACTACGAGAAGCAGCGAACATTCGATGAAAACAACTATTTCGTATGCGGAAAATCCCACTAACGGCGTTATGCCCAAAACGATTACTATCAACGAAACGGGCAGAACGGATATTAACGCTTCCGTCAATTTTTTGAGTAAATTGTTTTTCACTCGTCGCCTCCTCGAAGTTTTTTTCGATTATATCATAATATATATTTAAAATCAATTGAAAAAAATTTCAAAAACGGCAAAATAAACGAAAAAAAGTAAAAAAACATTTGATTATCGAAAGGTTTTGTGTTAGAATATACGAGCAAAAAAATTCACACCCGATGGTTTTAAACGGTCGTGTTTTCAAAAATCCAAAGTCAAATTGAAAATGTCGTTTAAATAAAAGGCTTTCGGGGAGGAAATAACGGAGGAATTTATTATGGCAGTAATCACTATGAAACAACTCCTTGAAACGGGAGTTCACTTCGGCCATCAAACCAGAAGATGGAATCCGAAAATGAAGAAGTACATCTACGGCGAAAGAAACGGCATTCACGTAATCGACCTTGAAAAAACGGTTGATATTATCGAGAACGACGTTTATCCTTTTATCGTGGAAACTGCAAAAAGCGGCAAGCCCGTTTTGTTCGTAGGAACGAAAAGACAAGCGCAAGACGCTATCAAAGAAGAAGCGGAAAGATGCGGACAATACTACATCAACGCAAGATGGCTCGGCGGCACGCTTACCAATTTCAAAACCATTCGTAGCAGAATAGACCGTCTTAACAAACTCGACAATATGGAAAAGACGGG
>CAYQLN010000123.1:0-2823 GCA_964418455.1 uncultured Christensenella sp. | reverse complement strand
ATTGCGTTATCGTTATAGGCGATTTAGAGTTTGTTAAAGTCCACGTCCATACCAATCAACCGGGCGTCGCATTGACGAAAGCGTTGGAACTTGGCGAACTCGATAAAGTTAAAATCGAAAATATGTTAGAGCAAAATCGCGCTCTGATGAAAAAATACGAAGAAGAGAAAAAGGAAATGGGAATTGTCAGCGTTTCTGCCGGCGACGGAATTTCCGATATCTTCAAAGATTTAATGGTAGACGCGGTTATCGAAGGCGGTCAGTCTATGAATCCGTCTGCAAACGACATAGCGAATGCCGTTCAAAGAATAAATGCGGACAACGTATTCGTGTTCCCGAACAACAAGAATATTATTCTTGCCGCGGAGCAGGCAAAGTCTCTTGTCGAAAATAGAACCATACACGTAATTCCCACAAAGAACATTCCCCAAGGTTTTGCCGCGGCGCTTGCTTTTAATCCCGAGTTGCCGGTAGACGAAAACAAGACGAATATGATACACGCTATCGACGAAGTAGTGGTCGGTCAGGTAACGTATGCCGTTAGAAATACTAAACTCGACGGGTTCGAACTTAAAATAGGCGACGTTATGGGTCTTGACAATAAAAAGATTTTGGCAAAAGGAAAGGACGTAAGTTTGGTTACGCTCGATTTGATAACCAAAATGCGCAGAGATGAAGAGATAATAACTCTATACTACGGAAAAGACGTTAAAGAGGAAGAAGCCGAGGCTCTTGCGGATATAATTCGCGAAAAATTTCCGGATTGCGACGTAGACGTGCACTACGGCGGTCAACCGATATACTATTATTACATTGCTCTTGAATAATAAAGGTAAAGGGAAAGTTGTTCTTTCCCTTTTTTAGTTTATGGAAATATCGAAAATTAAAGGTATAAACGAAAAAAGGAACGCCGATTTTAACAAGTTGGGTGTATATGATACCGCGGATTTGATTAAATTTTTCCCCCGCGGATACGTGGATTTGCGGCAAAAACAACTTTTGAAATACGTGTATCATAACGATTTTGCGCTTACTGCGGCAAGGATAGTAAGCCTCCCTCCGAATTTTTACGCAAGGAAAAGGACTTCCGTCGTAAAAGCTGTATGCGAGCAAGAGGGAATGATTTTTTCCGCTATATGGTTTAATCAGCCATACGTTGTTTCAAAACTTAAAGTCGGGGAAGAATATTTGTTTTTCGGCAGGGTGCAAAATAAATTCGGCGACGTTTCTATTATAAATCCAACGTTTGAATTATGTGAAAAAAATTTCAGATTGAAAGGTATTGTCCCTCAATATTCTTGTAAAGGTTCGTTAAATCAAAAAATAATAAGGGACAGCGTTCGTCTTGCCGTTGATTTAGAAAAACCGAAAAGCGTTATACCGTTTTCCTTTCAAAAAAAATACGAATTGAGCGACTTATATTATGCATATAAAAACGTTCATAACCCGGAAACTTTCGAAATAGCGCAAAAAGCCGCCGACAGAATTGCCGTCGAGGAATATTTTTCCTTAATTTCCGCTTTTAAGTTTATAAAAGGCGATAAAAGTCAGGTTAGAATAAATAAATACGATTGTTCGAGTAAAGAAATAGTCGAGTTTGTCGCTACGCGTTTTTCGTTTGCTTTCACGGAGGGTCAGAAGAAAGCGGTTAACGAAATATTCTCGGATATGACAGGCGAAATGGTAATGAACAGGCTTTTGCAAGGAGACGTAGGAAGCGGGAAAACCGCAGTAAGTAACTGCGCGATTTTCGTTGCGGTTAAAAGCGGTTTTCAAGCGGTGATGCTTGCGCCTACCGAAGTTCTTGCAAGACAGAATTTTGAGGTTATAAAGAAAATATTTTTTGATTATAACGTCGAGTTACTTGTGGGGTCGACTCCGCTTAAAGAAAAAAAAGAGATTAAAAATTCGTTAAAAAACGGAAAAATAAATATATTAGTCGGAACACACGCCGTTTTGGAAGATGACATCGAATTCAAAAAACTTGCTTTATGCGTTTGCGACGAGCAACAACGCTTTGGCGTCGCGCAAAGGAGCAGCCTTTTAAGTAAAGGCGTTGCTCCCGACGTTTTGGTTATGAGCGCAACCCCTATCCCCAGGACGCTTTCGCTTATTTTTTACGGTGATTTGGATATTACTACCATTACCGATAAGCCGAATTGTCGTCAGAGCGTTCAAACGGCGATAGTTCCAAAAACGAAATATGCCGATATGATAGGATTTGTGCGCAAAGAAATCGAAAGCGGAAATCAAGCGTATTTTGTTTGCCCTAAAATCGAAGGAGACGATGAGGGAACGGTTATAAGCGTTACCGAACTTTACGAGGAATTGAACGATAAATTAAAAGGCATTGAAATCGGTCTTTTGCACGGCAGAATGAAAGAAAAAGAAAAAAATGCCGTTATGCAGGCTTTTAAAGAGGGTAGAACTAAAATTTTGGTCTCTACAACCGTAATAGAAGTCGGGGTAGACGTTCCTAACGCAACCGTTATGGTTATAACGAGCGCAGAGCGTTTCGGATTAAGTCAACTTCATCAACTTCGCGGAAGAGTAGGGAGAGGTGATAAAAAAAGTTATTGTTTTTTACTTAGCGGAGCGGAAAATGGAGTTGCTTTCGAGCGTTTAAAAGTTTTGGTAAAAAACGGAGACGGATTCAAAATTGCGGAATACGATTATAAATTACGCGGGTCAGGTGACTTTATGGGAAGTCGACAAAGCGGAAAATTTATGAAGGACCTCGGTAATCTGAATTACGATACGCAATCTATTTTTTTGGCAAAAAAACTCAGCGACGAAGTTTTTGAAAGCGGCGCGGATTTAGAT
>CAYQLN010000122.1:0-2826 GCA_964418455.1 uncultured Christensenella sp. | reverse complement strand
AGGGAGGACGCGCTCCTCGATAAAGTCAAATATCCGAGTCCTACGTCTATGAGAAAGTTAAGTCGCGCTTTTATCTCTTTAAGTATCGGCGCGGCAATAAGCGTTTTCGTTTTATCGAAAGAAAGATTATCTACGAAATCGTATAAACCGATAACGTCCATATCGGTAAGTTCCGCAACGTTTTTGCCGTTTATCAACACGGCAAGCGCTTCTTTTCTCAGTCGCTTTCCGCCGCAGGTTTCGCAAGGTTTGACTTTCATATACCGCTCTATTTCCATTTTGGTATAATCGCTGGTAGTTTCTCTGTAACGGCGTTCCAAATTAGGAATTATTCCCTCCCAGGAAGTCATATAACTGCCGCTGAAAGTTTTTGTGGAATATTCCATTTTTATTTTTTCACCGTCGTTTCCGTATAAAAGCATATTGAAAATATCTTTCGGCAAGTCTTTGACGGGGACGTCCAGCGAAAATCCGTAATGCTTGGAAAGAGAATTGAAGTTCATTTCCGCCATTTTGCCGCTGTCTAAATTCCAACCCGTAACGGTCATCGCGCCCTCTCTTATGCTTTTATTGTAATCCTTAACCACGAGAGAAGGGTCGATAACGTTATTGAATCCCAGCCCGGAACAGTCCGGACACGCGCCGAAAGGATTATTAAAAGAAAACAATCTCGGCTCTATTTCCTCTATCGAAATCCCGCAATCGGGGCAACTGAATTTTGTGGAAAACAGTTGGCTCTCTCCGCCGAGTTTTTCTATAATTACCAACCCGTCGGCAAGTTTGAGCGCGGTTTCCACACTGTCCGCAAGCCTTTTTTCGATTCCCTCTTTTATTATGAGTCTGTCTACTACCACGCTGATATTGTGTTTGACGTTTTTATCCAGCGTTATTTCTTCGCTTAAATCGTAGACCGAACCGTCAACCGACACCCTCGAATAGCCGCTTTTTTTATACGCTTCTATTTGTTTTTTAAACTCGCCTTTTTTTCCGCGCACCACCGGCGCGTGAACGAGTATTTTTGTGTTCGGCTCAAAATTCATAACCTTGTCCACAACGTCGTCCACGGTTTGCCGTTCTATTTTTCTTCCGCAAACGGGGCAGTGTGGTTCCCCGACTCTCGCGAATAAAAGACGGAAATAATCGTATATCTCCGTAACCGTTCCCACCGTTGAACGCGGATTGTGCGAAGTGGTTTTTTGGTCGATGGAAATTGCGGGCGACAAACCCTCTATAAGGTCCACGTCCGGTTTTTCCATCTGCCCTAAAAACAACCTCGCGTAACTCGACAAACTTTCCATGTACCTGCGTTGCCCTTCGGCGTATATCGTTTCGAACGCAAGCGTGGATTTTCCGGAGCCCGATAGCCCGGTAAACACGACGAGTTTATCCCTCGGAACGGTTAAATCTATATTTTTAAGATTGTTTTCTCTCGCACCTTTTATAACCAAATAATCTTTCATCTTACTTTCTCGTTTTCGCTTTCAGTTTCGCGATTGTATCTCTAATTTCTATACACCGCTCGAAATCCAGGTTGTTCGACGCTATTTTCATAAGCGCCTTTAATTTTTCTATTTCTTCGGGAATATCTTGTTTTTTAATATCTTTCGTTTTATCGGCTTTTTTAGTTATTTCCAAAGTGTTTACCACGGCTTTTTCCACCGTTTTCGGAACGATTCCGTGCTCTTCGTTGAATTGCTTTTGTATCGCTCTTCTTCGCTCGGTTTCCTTTATCGCTCTTTCCATACTGCCCGTAACGTTGTCGGCAAACATTATAACTCTTCCCTCGGCGTTGCGCGCCGCTCTGCCCACCGTTTGCACGAGCGAAGTTTCGCTACGCAAAAACCCTTCTTTATCTGCGTCGAGAATAATCACGAGTTTGACCTCGGGGAGGTCTAATCCCTCCCTTAAAAGGTTTATTCCGCAAAGCACGTCGAATTCTCCGCTCCGCAAAGCGGAAACGATTTCTATTCTCTCCATAGTGTCTATATCGCTGTGCATATATCTGACTTTAACGCCGTGCTCTTTCAAATATTCCGTCAAACTCTCTGCCATCTTTTTCGTCAGAGTGGTTATCAACACCCGTCCTTTTTCTTTTACGACGGCGTTTATTTCTTTAAGCACCTCGTCGATTTGATTTTTCGTCGGACGAACGGATATTTCGGGGTCGATAAGCCCCGTAGGTCTGATGAGTTGCTCCACCACCTGCCCCGCTTCGGAAAGTTCGTATTTTGCGGGAGTTGCCGAAACGCACACGAGTTGCCCTATTCTCGCGTCGAATTCTTCGAAAGTAAGCGGTCTGTTGTCGAACGCCGATTTCAAACGAAACCCGTATTCCACCAAACTGTTTTTTCTTGCCCTGTCGCCGTTATACATCGCGCCGATTTGCGGTATGGTCATATGCGACTCGTCGATAAAAGTAATAAAGTCTTTCGGGAAATAATCGAGCAACGTAAAAGGCGGCTCGCCTATTTTTCTGCCGTCGAAATATCTGCTGTAATTTTCTATACCGCGACAAAAGCCTATCTCCTTAATCATCTCTATATCGTAATCTGTTCGTTGATTAAGTCTTTGCGCTTCGATAAGTTTCCCGTGCTCGTTAAAAAACCTTACCTCTTCCTCTTTGTCGCGCTCTATCGCGACCACCGCTTTAAGCATTTTTTCCTGTTCCACGGCATAGTGACTCGCAGGGAAAATTACGGCGTGTTTAAGTTCGTTTATAATCCTGCCCGAAACGAATTCCGCCTCGCAAACCCTGTCTATTTGCTCGCCGAAAATCGCCACCCTTATTATGGTTGCGGTATTAGAAGAGGGAAAAATATCCACCGT
>CAYQLN010000121.1:0-2828 GCA_964418455.1 uncultured Christensenella sp. | reverse complement strand
GAAGAAGCGTGCGAAAAATTAGAGGAACTGTTTAAAATAAAAGTTAAAAGACTCGGATGCTATTTAAACGTTACTTTCGTAAATTCCAATCCGATACTCCATACTTCGAGATTGTATTCCGTTTTTAAAGATTTTAAGAGCGTGAAAGAATACGACTGCTTGCCGCTTTTTTACGAGCAATGGTCGAACGAATCTTCCGTTTTGCTGGAAAAAGCGGACGGCGAGTTGTTCGAAATGATAGAGTTTTTGAAAAACGAAGGCTTAAACGTGGATTCGGTTACTCCGCTCTTAGAACACTATGAAAGCGAAAACGCACGGCAAATGACCGCTAAACTCAATTCCATTCAGAGTTTGAAAGGCTTGAAAACGCCGTACGTAGTAAACGATAACGGCAAGTTCGTTCCCGATTTGCAATCGAGATACTTTAAAGCGGATTTCCCTTTCGGACTCGATATATTGCTTGCTTTTGCAAAACTTTTGAAGATAGAAACTCCGAATATGGAAACTATGTCGCTATGGTATCACGATATCGTCGGGGGGGGGAAGCAATTTGATTTAAAAGATTTCGGAATCGTTTCCATAAAAGACATAAAAAGAATATACGGATAAGAAAAAAGTCGCGAGAGCGACTTTTTTTGCAGTGACTTTTTTTAATAACGAAATAATAAAAAATCGACAAAAAATAGTTAGTTAAAAGCGAAAAGGTAATAGTAAAAAAATAAAAATCGACAAGTCCTTTTCGAAACTTGTCGATTTTTGGCAGGGGTAGCAGGATTCGAACCTACGCGTAACGGAGTCAGAGGCCGTTGCCTTACCGCTTGGCGATACCCCTATAAGTTAACCGAAGATATTTTAGCACTATATAAAAATTTTTTCAAGCGATTTAGCGATATTATTTAAACGCGATTAACTTTGAAGCAAAAGGTTTTATGTAATCTTATATTTTATTTAATTTTTTTGCGACTTGTCGAAATGCAGGCGCTTTCGGGTAAGCGAGCATATCGCTTTTTGTTTTTTTCTTTCGAACTTTTTTATAAAAAAGAATTTGTCTAAAAAAAGGCGATGAAAGTTAATTCGATATATGCGCAAGTGCAGAAGAGAATATATGAACTCGTATGCATATAAAAACGCGCTCGATAAATATGCGTTAAAAAGATTGACAAAAGGTTTTTGCGTGTGCTAAAATGACCTTAATTTAATAAAAGACTATGACGAAGAGGGGTTTAACAAACCGTTTTTCAGAGATGCGGCGTTTGGTGAAAGTCGCAAATCGGCGTTAAAATCCGTAACTTCCGAGTCGAGAAGAAGAAATCGCAAAGAGAGTAGAACTTCTCCGTGCAGGCTACGTCAGTGCATAGGAATTGATGGATTCTAAAAGAGGCGTCGTGTGGCGCAATTTGAGTGGTACCGCGAGAAACGGCAAAAAAGTTCTCGTCTCGAAGCAAAGGCTTTGGGGCGATTTTTTCGTTAAGGAGATAAAAATGGAAAAGAACGACGAACTGAACTTAAAAATAAAAGAAATGGGCGCGAGGATAAAAGACCTTCGCGAAATAGAGGGCTTAACTCTTGCCGAAATGGCGGAGAGGACGGGCGTAACCGCCGAAGAATACGAAAAGTGCGAAAGCGGCGAACACGACCTCAACTTCGCATTTATATATCGTTGCGCGTTGGCTCTTTCGGTGAACGTTACCGATATTATAGAAGGATACAGCCCCACTCTTCAATCCTACACCGTAACACGTTTCGGAAAAGGGCAAAAAATAGCGCAGGCGCACGGGATGACTTACTATAACTTGGCATACGCGTTCAAGAACCGTATAGCCGAACCGTTATACGTCAGAAGCGTGTATTCCGCCGAAGCGCAAAACAAAGAAATAGAATGCACCACTCACGCCGGTCAGGAATGCGATATAGTAATCGACGGGTATCTTATGGTGCAAGTAGGCGACCATAAAGAAGTGTTGGGTCCCGGCGACAGTATATATTACGACAGTTCCACTCCGCACGGAATGATAGCGGTAAACGGCAAAGACTGTATTTTTTATGCGATCGTGTTAAATCCTTCGGGAGAACCTATTCCCGAATTCCAAGACAAGTTCGATAAACTCATAGAAAAACCCGATATCGTTCCCGTTAAGGACGACAAGGACAGAATATGGCGCAAATATATCGACGTAGAAGAGAATGAGAAAGGCACTCCTACCAAAATAGAATTTAAAAATACCGATAGTTTTAATTTCGCGTTCGATATAGTAGACGCGCTTGCGGACAGAGAGCCCGATAAACTCGCTATGCTTCACGTGTCGAAGGACTTGACGGAAAGAAGAATAACCTTTATGGATATAAAAAAGGAGTCCAACAGGTGCGCCAACTATTTCAAGTCGATAGGCATAAAAAAAGGCGACAAAGTAATGCTCGTTTTGAAACGCCACTATCAATTTTGGTTCGCGATGATAGGGCTCAATAAACTCGGCGCGATAGCGATACCCGCGACCAATCAACTACAAGAACACGATTTCGAATATAGGTTTAAGGCGGCGGAAGTTTCCGCGATAGTATGCACGGCAGACGGTGACACCGCTCGTCAAGTAGATATTGCCGCGGCAAATTGTCCGCAACTTAAACACAAAATAATAGTTAACGGAAAGAGAGACGGTTGGAGGAATTTCGACGAAGAGCGCGCAATGTTCCGTTCCGTTTATCCGAGAACGGAAGACGCTCCTTGCGGAAACGACCCGCTTTTGATGTTTTTCACTTCCGGAACTTCGGGCTATCCGAAAATGGCTCTTCATAACCATAAATATCCTTTGGGACATTTTCATACCGCC
>CAYQLN010000120.1:0-2853 GCA_964418455.1 uncultured Christensenella sp. | reverse complement strand
CTAACAAACAAGAAATCATAAGAAGATATTACAGCGCGCTTAACGAAGCGAGAAAAGGACTCGTAGGAAAGGAAGTCGTCGGAAAAATAGAGATACTTATGCAAAAAATGAACATAAGCATCTTCGACAGAAAGGTCGTTAAACCCGCTATCGAAAAAGCGGAAAAAGAGGGCGTGCCTTGCTGCGCGATAGAACTTAACGACGGAAGGGTTATTACCGGGAAAACGGGTCCGTTGCTCGGCGCTTCTTCCGCGGCCATGCTTAACGCGCTCAAAGCGCTCGGCGACGTGGACGACGAAATCGACCTCGTTTCCTCGACGGTAATCGAGCCGATACAAAAACTTAAAGTCGCGCACATGGGGAGCGTGAATCCGAGGCTGCATACCGACGAAGTCTTAATCGCGCTTGCCGTGTCGGCGGTAACTAATCCCGTGGCGAATCACGCGCTGAAACAACTCGGCAAACTTCGCGGAGCGCAATTTCATTGCACGGTAGTGCTTTCGCACGTCGACGAAACCACGTTAAAAAAATTAGGGCTTAACGTTACCTACGAGCCGTGCAGAACTTCGCCGAAGACTTGCGTTTCCGAGTAAGCGGTCTTTTCGGTCGCGATTTAATCGTTGACACGCGCTTCGAGGGTGTGATATAATACCGTAACGAACATACGAGGGAAAATAAAACGAAAAAGGAGAGAACGGAATGGATTTGTTAACTATTTTGTTGATAGTCGACGCGGGGCTGCTTGCCTTGGTTTTGATATTCGCAATAATAAGGTTTTGCGTAGTTAACGCGAAAAAGAACGCGGAAGAAGTTCCCGAGACCGAGGTTAAAGAGGAAAAACCCGAACAAACGGAAGAAAGTGCAAAAAAATCGGAAGCCGCCGAAGAGGCGATTCCCGAAGGAACGGAAAAAACCGAGCCTGTTAAAGAGGAAACGGAAAAACCGCAAGAAGAAATTAAAGAACAATCGCCTTACGTAGACGAAACGATGATAACTATTCCGAGAATTAAAGTCCGCTTGATAGAAAGCGCGGATTCGAGGGAGATTGTCGAAAGAGAAGAAAGGGAACTTAAACCCGAACCCAAGGCGTACGACGCGCAAGTGGTGAACGAAACGGAAGAAGCGTTTTCCGTTCCGGCGGAAAGCGCGACCGAACAACCCGCGAAAAATTCGGAAACTGCAAACGAGGAATCGATAGCGGAAGAAAGCGAGTTTGGCGCGGAAACGGAGAATGAGCCCGTCGAAAAAAGCGTTGAAGAGTCTTTCGAGGAAAACGACGAATTGGTTATAGGCGGCGCGAATTCGCTGGAAATAGACGCGAAGAGAATTCCTTTCAAAGAAAAATTATTGGGTGCGGAAGAAAAGGTTCAGGATTTTTATAACGAACTTTACAATAAATTTATTTCTTACAGAAAAATGCATCCGAGGGTTTCGGCAAAAGGCGTTTCCTTCCGTTTCGGCAGAGAACTTGTGGCAAAAATCACCTATCGCGGAAAGACGATGAAGTTGCATTTAGCGCTCGACGTTAACGCGTTTGACGAAAATATCTATTTCCAAAGAGATATGAGCGACGTTAAAGCCTATGCGGAAGTTCCTTTCACCGTTAAGGTAAAAAGCGAAAGGGGCTTAAAACGCGCTATGGAACTTATAGAAGCGCTTGTTGTCGCTAAGGGAATAGAAGCGAAAACGCGTTATGAAAAAACAGACGCGGTTGCGGAACTCAAAGCGCTCGATTGATATAGCGATAAAACAAAATTTAAACGGCGATTCGAATACCGAGTCGTCGTTTTTTTAGTGTTTTTACCTGTTTTAAGAACGGCTGTATTGACTAAAAAAGTAAGGCGTGATAAAATATAAGAAACGAAACAACATTAAGAATTTGAAAAGGAAGACTATATGAAACTGCCCGAAGAAAAGGACAGGGTTCCGCATTATTCTTTTCTAAAAAGCAGAATTTAAGATTCGCATAAAAGCACTTTAACGGTTCAAGTCCTTTTGTTCGGCGAGTTCTCTCATATTCACGTAAAGTCCGCTTCTGCGGATTGCTCCGTAATGCCTGTTTTGTTTTAATTCTTCTTTCTTTTTTGCTTTAATCATCTTTTCTTTCTCCGTTTTATCGTTTTTTTGCCCTCTCAAAACGTAAAAAAGTTTTACGCTCTCTCATTCGTAAAACTTTTTTTTAAGATTAAAGCGACTTTATGCGCCTTTTTATCCGTTACGTTTCGAGAGAGTGTTGTTGCTGTAACCCATAATGGACTACCGTTGATAATAATATAGCCCTTTTTAGAATATGTCAAGCAATTTTGACAAAATAATTCTAAAATGGGCTAAAAAGGAAACTATATGAATAAAATCAAAGACTTACGTCTATCAAAAAACTTATCACAGGCAGAACTTGCCAAAATTGTTGGTTGCAATCAAACGGCAATAGGTAAATATGAAAGGGGATATTTAGAACCGAATATTTCAACATTAAAAATTTTGTCGAGTTTTTTCAATGTGACTATTGGTTATCTTTTAGGTGTCGAAGACGATTTCGGAAACGTTATCGGGGAATCGACTTTAACAAAAGACGAGCAACGTTTAATTGTCGCTTTTGATAAGTTGAACGACGTGTTAAAAGAAAAGATTATTGAAGATGCAGAGTTTTACGCAGGGCTTAACGACGTAAAAAAATAGCCCGTGTTACCCTTTTGTAGGAATCACGAGTTATTGCGCCGTAATGCCTGCTCTGTTTTAACTCTTCTTTCTTTTGAACCTTAATTCCCATTTACTTTCTCTTTTTACCTTCCATTCGTTTTTTTTGCCCTCTCGAAAACGTAAAAAAGTTTTACGCTCTCTCATTCGTAAAAC
>CAYQLN010000119.1:0-2862 GCA_964418455.1 uncultured Christensenella sp. | reverse complement strand
TCCCATACTTCTGCCAACCGTTCTTCCGCCCGCTACTTTTCCCGTAACCGAAAACGGCGCGCCGAGCAAAATTTTCGCTTTCTTCACGTCGCCCGATTCCAGCAATTTTTTAACGGCGGTAGTGGAAACCTTTTCGCCCGAAACGTTTTGGTCGTCGACGACGAAAACTTCCGAGCCGTTTTCCTTCGCGTATTCTTTCAAAAACTCCGCATCGCCCTCCGCGTTTTTGCCGAATCTGAAATCCTTGCCGCACACGTAAGCCGCCACGTCGTATTTTTCGCTCAATTTTTCCAAAAATTCGCGCTTGGTTTCCGACAAAGTTTTTTCATCGACTTGCAGCCGACAAATCGTTTCCACGCCGAGCGATTTTATTTTGTTTTCTCTCTCGCAAACGGTATCTATAACTCCGTGTTTTTTTCCGTTTAGAAACCCTTTCAAGTCGCCGTCGAACGTAAGCGCGACGGAAACGGCGTTTCGTTCTTTCGCCTTTTCTATGCAGGTTTTCAAAACTTGAACGTGCCCTATATGCACGCCGTCGAAATGTCCGAGTGCGAGAACCGCTTTGATTTTATCTGACATAACTTTTTATCTTTATCGAGCCGAGCGCTCCTATCCCGACGCCCAAAAACTCCTCTCCCGAGTATACCCTGTATACTCCGTCTTTAATTCCGATATCTTCGTATACTCCGTTAAGAATTTTTTTCGCGTCGTTTTCGCTTAAAACTATTTTTTCGAAATCCACTACTTTATCGCTGGAAATTAAATATTTTTCCGGACAATCGCTGTTTTTTAATTGTTCGAAAGAAACGGAATTTTCCTGCGAAAATATTCCGCTTCGGGTTCTTGTAAGCGCGCTCATGTATGCAAGCGAACCTACCTTTTCTCCTAAATCCCTCGCCAAAGAACGTATATACGTTCCGCCCTCGCAATCTATTCCGAAAAGAAAAGACTTTTCTCCCGTTCGTTTTAGCAATCCGAACGAGTTAACCGTTATTTCTTTCGGAGGAATTTCAAAATCCACGCCCTTTCGCGCAAGTTGATAGCCCCTCTTGCCGCCGATGCTTTTAGCGGAATATTTGGGCGGAACTTGCATTATTTTGCCCGTAAAAAAGGGCAAAGCCTTTTCTATTTCTTCTTCGGTAGGAATTTTATCGCAAGTCTTTTCCGTTTTTCCGCCCCTATCGAGCGTGTCGGTAACCGAGCCGAAAGTGAATTCCGCCACGTACTTTTTCCGTTTTTCGAGGGTATATTGAAACAGTCTCGCAGCCTTTCCCACCGCAATAGGCAAAACGCCTTCGGCAAGCGGGTCTAACGTACCCATATGCCCGCAAGGCGAATTGAATTTTTTCTTGACCATTCCCACCGCAAACGCGGAACTCATTCCGCAAGGCTTATATAAATTGATAAATCCGTTCATAAATCAATCCTTAACGCAACGTTTGATAGCGAACACGAGTCTGTCTATAACCTCTTCGTATTCTCCGCGTATTTGACAACCGCTCGCCAAAACGTGCCCGCCGCCGCCGAAAACGCTCGCCACTTCCGCAACGTTCGTTTCTTTGCCCCTTAAACTAACCTTATATTTATTTCCCGATTGCTCCAAAAGACACGCGCCAACTTCGACGCCGCGGATTCCCATAACGAAATCTATGAACCCTTCCGTTTCGTCGGGTTTAGCGCCCGATATTTGCAAATTGTTTTTAGTAACCGTCGCTATCGCTATTCTTCCGTCGTGAAAATATCTTATTTTTTCCATGGTAAGCGCGAACAATTTAGCGCGCTCCTTGGTTTGCGCGGTAAACGTATTGAAGATAATCGAGTTTAAGTCCGCGCCGTTTTCCACTAAATCCGCAAGCGCGCGTATAACGCTCGGAGTAACGTTTTTATGCCGCAAGTTGCCCGTGTCGGTTATAATGCCCGTTGCAAGCGCGTTTGCAGTTTCCGTTTTTATTTCAATGCCGAGAACCTTTATTAAATTATATACGTTTTCGCAGTTTGCCGGAAGAGATTTCACGTAATCGTTTTTTGAAAAACCGACGTTGGTTTCGTGATGATCGATAACGAAAGTGTTTTTATGCGCGCAAAAATCCGTCGCGTATTTTCCGAGTCTCGTCGATTCGGCGCAATCTATCGCAACCATCGCGGTGTAATTCTTTTCGAGGTCGCCGTTTTTAACGAGCGCGGCGCTCGGCAAAAAGAAAAAACGTTCGGGAATAAGGTCGTCGCAATAAACGTCGCATTCCGCGCCTGATTCTTCCAAAACGAGTTTTAAAGCAAGCGCGGAACCTATGGCGTCGCCGTCCGGGCGAACGTGCAGAAAAAGAGCGATTTTTCTTTCGCTCTTTAATTTTTCAGCCAGATTTTTTAAACTAATCATCGTTATCACCGCCGCCGATGGTTTTGAAAAGTTTGTCCATCTTGTCTCCGTATTCCATCGAATCGTCAAGCACGAACCGCAATTCCGGCACCGTTCTCGTAGAGGTTATTTTGGCAAGTTCGTATCTGATTCTTTTCGCTTCGCTTTTTATTGCCGAAAACGTGGTTTGCTTTTTTTCGGCAGAAGCGGAGTAAACGCTGATATAAACTTTCGCGCTCGACAAATCTTTGCTAACGTCGGTTTTGACGATACTGAACATTTCCGTAATAAGCGGATTTTTAAGACGTTTAGCGATGACTTCGTATATGTCCTTTGTAAATTCCGCGTTTATTCTGTCCGTTCTGTTCGGGTTTCTTCTTCTTTGCATATAAATTCCTATACTAATCTTTGCTTTCTTCGACTTGATAACTTTCGATAAAGTCGCCGACTTTAATATCGTTGAAGTTTTCTATCGAAATACCGCATTCGAAGCCCGTAGCGACCTC
>CAYQLN010000118.1:0-2866 GCA_964418455.1 uncultured Christensenella sp. | reverse complement strand
CATAACAAAAACTCACCTCCTGTTTTTTTTCTTACAGGTAGTATACCCCCCCCCCGACGATTTTGTCAACTCTTTTTTTTGAAGTTTTGTTTGAAACTCACGGGAGAAAATTGCAATTTTTTTTGAATCGTTTTATAATTCATTTTAAACGAATGCGAAACGGGTTTTAGGAATCGAACCGAAAAAAACGAATATTTTTTTTAAGAAAGGAAAGGAAAAATGCCAAAACAAAACGTAGCGAGAAAAAGCGATTTCGATGAAATATATTTTATAATGCAAAACAGTTTTCCCATTGACGAATACAGAACGAAAGAAGAACAAAAAAGGCTGTTCGAAGAAAAGGAGTATAACGTTAGATTAGAGCGAGACAACTTAAAAAAAGCGTTGGCTTTTATTGCGTTTTGGGATTTTGGAAGTTTTATTTTTATAGAACATTTTGCCGTTGCGACAGAAAAACGAAACAGCGGCATCGGTTCGAAACTTTTAAAAAAGTTTTTAGAAGAAAGCGATAAAAAAATAGTTTTAGAAGTGGAAAAACCGATTTCGGAACTTGAGCGGCGCAGAATAAAATTTTATGAAAGGAACGGGTTCGTTTTTAACGATTTCGAATACGAACAACCGAGTATTTCGAAGGGTAAAAGCAAAATCCCGCTAAACGTTATGAGTTTTCCCGCGGCGCTTGCCGAAAAAGAGTTTAGCAAAATTAAAAGAACGTTATATTCGAAAGTATATAAAAAGATATAAACTTTTTTCGACGCGTATTTCATAGATATAAATATGAAAACGAACGAATACGACAGGACGGAAGCGAAAAATTATGCGGAACGCTTTGCGCTTTATAGTAACCCGAATTATTTCGACTATGACGGTATTGGCGGAGACTGCACCAATTTTGCCTCTCAATGCCTTTTTTGCGGGTGCAAAACAATGAATACCGCGCCCGTTTTGGGGTGGTATTATTATTCTGCGAATTGTAAAGCGGCGGCGTGGACGGGCGTAGAGTTCTTTTATAATTTTTTAATAAACAATTATAAAAACAAAATCGGCGACGGAGCGGGTCCGTTCGGAACGGAAGTCGAAGAAATAAATTTGGAAATCGGCGACTTTGCTCAATTATCGTTCGACGGAATAGTTTTCTCGCACACGCTCGTTTTAACGGGATTTAGCGGAAGGACGCCGCTTTTTTCCGCTCATTCGAGCAACAATTTAAATATACCCGTTACTTTTTATAATTTTTCGAAAATACGATATATAAAAATTTTAGGATACAGAAGATAGCGCATATTTATAGCGATTGAGATTGCATTAGATATTTAAAGCAAAAAGATTAGCCATAGTCGGCTAATCTTTTTGCTTTAAAACGAAAACTACGCGTTTCCTTCGTTTAATTTTTCGGCATAAATATGCAAAGCGCATTCCATTCGCGCTTTCATCATTTCGCAAGTAATTTCATAGGGACTGTTTATGTCGCCGTTAAAATTGATATTATTAGCCGCACAACCGCCGCTACAATGATATTTAGCGAAACAATCCTTGCACTTTTCTTTGGTGAAAAGGTTTGCGTTCTTAAATTCCGCACGAATATTTTCGTTTAATTCGCCCGTTAACACGCTGCCCATTTTATATTTCGGGTTAGAAGCGAATTGATGACACGGGAAAATATCGCCTTGCGGCGTGACGGAAAAATATTCGTTGCCCGCTCCGCACGCCGATATTCGTTTTTTAAGGCATACGCCGCCTTTTAAATCGATATTGAAATGGAAGAAGTTAAACAGCCTTTCGCCCCTTTTCTTGCGCTCTAAATACACCTTGGAAAGCCTTCTGTATTCTTCGCGAATTTGCGGTAATTTATCTTTGCCTATATACAGTTCGTCATTTTCTTCGAGAACGACCGGTTCGAGAGAAATCTCCGTTAAGCCCATATCCGCAAGAGCCAAAACGTCGTTGCCGAAATCGAGGTTTTTGTTAGTGAAAGTTCCGCGAACGTAGTAATGTTTATTTCCGCGCGCTTTAACGAAACGTTTTATATTGTCTATTATAACGTCGTAACTGCCTTTGCCGTTGATAGTTTGCCTTACCCCGTCGTGCACTTCTTTTCTGCCGTCTACGGACAAAACCACGTTTTCCATTTCGTCGTTAAGCCATTTCGCGGTTTCGTCGTTTAACAGAACGCCGTTGGTCGTGAGGGTAAAAAGAAAGGTTTTGCCGTGCTTCTCGCCTTGGCTTTTCGCATATTCAACGGTCTTTTTCACTACGTCTAAATTCATTAAAGGTTCGCCGCCGAAAAAGTCCATTTCCAAAATCTTTCGAGAACCGCTGTTCTTTATCAAAAAATCGACTGCCTTTTTCGCCACGTCGAAAGACATATATTCCGCTTTGCCTTTATATTTACCTTTTCCCGCGAAACAGTATTTGCAATTTAAATTGCAATCGTGACATATATGCAGACACAACGCCTTTACGAGGTCGCTTTTAATAGGGGTTTCTTGCTTTTTTTCGGTATAAAGATAGCCTTGTTTTTTTAAGTCCGATATTTCGTTTTCTATTTCTTTAACCGCCGCTTCGTCCGCTCCGCTTAAATCGAAAGGCTCCCCGTTGAGTTTTTTTACCACTTCGCTCGTTAACGAATCGCAAACGTGCAGAGAACTGCTTTCAACGTCGAACAAATAATACGACCCGTCTATATTAAAGGTATGAACCATATTTTTTCTCCTAAACGTAAAAATTAAGGAACGGAAAACCGTTCCTTTAATTTTGGTTCGATGATTTTTATTTCGCTTTATTTATCTTTGCTTCTCTTTCGAGTTTTTCGCAATTTTGATTGCCTACCGTGCAAGAAGTTTTGCAAGCGGATTGACAAGTGCTT
>CAYQLN010000117.1:0-2908 GCA_964418455.1 uncultured Christensenella sp. | reverse complement strand
ATCATCACGAGCCTCCTCAAAACCTTCCCGATTGCATAGTGATAGACCCTAAACTTCCAAACGAAACCTATGGGTTTACGGGGCTTTGCGGCGCGGGAGTGGCATATAAACTCGCATACGCTTTAATCGGCGAAAAGGCAAATTCTTTGCTCGATTTCGTCGCGCTTGCCACCGTTGCAGACAGTATGGACTTGATAGGCGAAAACCGCGATATCGTTTTCGAAGGACTTAAAATATTCAATTCTAAGTTAAGACCTTGCTTTAAGTTCTTGCTTAATTCGAGCGGCGGAAAAATAACTTCGCAAAATCTTGCGTTTACCGTCGCGCCGAGGATAAACGCAGGCGGAAGAATGGGCGACGCGCGCTCGGTTTTAAAACTCTTTTCCTCGGAAAGCGAAAAGGAAATATACGATTTAGGCGTTAAATTAAACGAATACAATATCGCGCGCCAAGCGGAATGCGAAAAAATTTATGAAGAGGCGCGCAAAAAAATCATAGAAGAAAATCTTGCCGGCGATTCCGTTATCTTGGTTGCAGACGAAGGTTGGAAAGCGGGGTTCGTAGGTATTGTGGCAAGCAAACTCGTTGAAGAATTTTGTCGCCCCGTTATAGTTTTTGCCGAGCAGGACGGACAGTATAAAGGTTCCGCGAGAAGTTATAACGGAGTTAATATATACGACGCGATAAGCGCGCAAAAAGATATTCTCGTTACTTTCGGGGGGCACGCGCAGGCTGCGGGAGTGGGCGTCGAAAAAGATAAGTTAAAAACGCTCAGAACCCGCTTAAACGCGTTCGTAGACGGGGTATACGGCAAATTAAACTTCGAAAAAACCATAGCGGTGGATTGGAAAATCGATGGGGATTTTTCGCATAGATTTGCAAAAGAAATAGAAATGTTAGAACCATTCGGCGTCGGAAACAAAAGACCTGTTTTTTCGGTAAGAACGGGCGCCGTTTCCGCACGGCCGCTTAAATTCGGTTCCCCGCACGTGTCTTTTTCGGCGGCAGGTATGGAAATGTTGTATTTCGGCGGCGCGAGCGAAATAGAAACTCTTGGTCTTTGCGCCGACAAAGAGATAGTATTCGAAAGCAACGTGTCCGTATTCAGGGGAAAAGAATACTTTAAGGGCTACGTTAAATCGGTGGTCGCCGATTACGGCGATTTTTCTTCCGTGAAAGACATATTGCTCGAAAAAAGTTTAACGGAACTGAAAAACGCTTGCGAACCCCCGATTGCGGAAAGAGTTCGCGCTTTGCCGGAAAATAAAAAATCTTTCGGCACGGTGTATGCGGTATCGGAATACTCTTCTTTGTCTAAATATCCGTCGCTAAAAAACCTGCCGATATTTCTAAGCAAACCGCTGCACAAAAATTTCCAAAATTGCGTAGTCGTTGCGCCTCGCGTCGCTCCCGATGGTTATGATACGGCGATATATCTCGACGAGCCGGTGATATATGCGACGGGGTTTGAAAAATCGTTTCTCGTCGAAGGTTTGAAAGGATATTCTTTCGTCGACAAAATTTCCGTAGACAGAAGCGATTTCGTGCAGGTTTACGTGCAACTCGAACGCTTAGTCGGAAAGCCGTTTAAGAATTTGAACGCTTTATTCGATCTCGTTGCGGACCGTGCGGAGTTTTGCAGAGAACAATTCGTGTTTTCCGCCGCGGTGTTTATGGAACTCGGAATATACTATTCGCAAGACGGGGTGTTGAAACGCGACTCGACCGCTAAAAGCACGTTGACAAATTCCGCTATATATAGTAAAATATCCGATATAAAAGGTTTGATATGAACGACGTTTTTGAAAAAATAGAGGACCTATATTCCGGAAAGGATTTGGTTCTGTTGCAAAAAGCGTACGACTTTGCGAAGAAAGCGCACGCAAATCAAAAGCGGGCTTCCGGGGAAGAGTATTTCACTCACCCCTGCGCCGTGGCTCGAATACTTGTCGATTTAGGTTTAGATTCGGCAACTGTCGCCGCGGCTTTTTTGCACGACGTCATAGAAGATACTCCCGTCAGCGAGGGAGATATAAAAAAGGAATTCGGCGACGAAGTTTTGGAACTCGTTAAGGGAGTAACCAAACTCGATCAAATCGCTTTTACTTCCAAGGAAGAAGAGCAGGCGGAAAATTTCCGCAAAATTTTCGTCGCAATGGCGAAAGATATAAGGGTAATAATCATAAAATTAGCCGATAGGTTGCACAATATGCGTTCGCTCAACTTTTTGTCGGCGGAGCGACGCGAAAGGATGGCGAGAGAAACGCTGGACATCTACGCGCCTCTTGCAGACAGATTGGGAATTTCGCAAATCAAAGGGGAATTGGAGGACTTGTGTCTCAAATATCTGCAACCCGATTTTTACGAGTTTTTATTCACCGGCGTAGAAGCGCGTATGCAAGAAAACTTGGAACTCGTAAACCACGTTGTCGAAGAATTGAAAAAGATGCTCGAAGATTCCGACGTGAAGAATTTTGAAGTTTTCGGTAGAAGAAAACACCTTTACAGCATCTATCGCAAAATGACCGGACAAAATAAAACGCTCGACCAAATATACGATCTTATCGCCGTCAGGGTTATAGTAACCTCTATCGACGAATGTTACGAAATACTCGGGAAAATCCATCATAAATGGAAACCCGTTCCCGGCAGAATAAAGGATTATATCGCAACGCCGAAGCAAAATATGTATCGTTCGCTCCACACCACCGTGGCAACCAATTTCGGCAAAATATTCGAAATTCAAATAAGAACGTACGAAATGAATCACACCGCGGAATACGGTATCGCCGCGCATTGGAAATATAAAGAAAACAAAAAAGAAGCGGCAGACGATTTCGATAAACGCCTTTCGTGGATACGCGAGGTTATGGAATGGCAGGGCGGTCTTAAGGACAGTAAAGAGGTT
>CAYQLN010000116.1:0-2942 GCA_964418455.1 uncultured Christensenella sp. | reverse complement strand
CAAGAACGGGTAAAGCGGCAAGAGTAAAAGAAATTGCAAGATAATTTAACGCAAAAGACAAAAAGGACGTGCTTATGTTAGGCAAGTCCTTTTATTTTTTTTTATAAAAAATTAACCTATAATCGTTCACTTTTTTTTCAATATAGTATATAATGTTTAGAAAGGGCAATTTGTTTTTTGATTAAAAACATAAGAATTAAAGGGGAAACGTATGATTGCAAAAGTTAAAAGTTACACTCTCATCGGTTTGGTAGGAGAAACCATTGAAGTGGAAACCGACGTTAATAACGGTTTGCCGGCTTTTGATATAGTGGGGCTTGCAGATACAGCCGTTAAAGAATCAAAAGACAGAGTTCGCTCCGCAATGAAGAACAGCGGAATGAGATTGCCCGTAAAAAAAATAACGGTTAATCTTGCTCCGGCAGACGTGAAGAAGGAAGGTTCGTTTCTCGACCTTGCGCTTGCGGTATGTGTTTTGACTGCAACCGAGCAAGTTATGCCGACGGAAACGGAATATGTTTTCCTCGGCGAGTTATCTCTCGACGGCGGATTAAGAAAGATTAACGGCGTTTTGCCTATAATCATTTCCGCAATCAATCACGGATACAAAAATTTTATTATTCCGAAAGAGAACGTTAAAGAAGCCTCGTTCGTACAAGGCGTAAACGTGTACGGAGCGAATAATTTAAGAGAAGTCGTTATGCATTTATCGGGCGAACAACCGATAGAACCTACGCCTACCGCCGAATTCGAAAAGGAATGTGCGGATAAAATATACGATAGCGACATATCTCTCGTAAAAGGTCAAAAAACGGCGAAACGCGCGCTCGAAGTCGCTGTTTCCGGCGGACATAATCTTATTTTCGTAGGAGCGCCCGGAACGGGAAAAACGATGCTTGCAAAATGTATTCCGTCGATTATGCCGGATATGACGTTCGAAGAAGCGCTCGAAACCACAAAAATTCATTCCGTCGTAGGGCTTGTAAGGGAAGAAGACGGGATTGTTCGTGCTCGTCCGTTCAGAAGTCCGCACCACACTGCGAGTATGATAGCGATGACGGGTGGAGGAATAAAAGTTAAACCGGGGGAAATAAGCCTTGCTCACAACGGGGTTTTATTTCTCGATGAAATGCCGGAATATTCGAGAAGCACTTTAGAGTCGCTCAGGCAGCCTTTGGAGGACAGGGTTATCAGCGTCAGCAGAGCAACGGGAAGGGTAACTTATCCTGCAAGTTTTATGCTTTGCGGCAGTATGAATCCTTGTCCTTGCGGTAATTACGGTTCGACGGAAAAAGAATGCACTTGCACGCCGTCGCAAATAGCGAAATACAAAGCGAGAATTTCGGGTCCGCTTCTTGATAGAATAGATATTCAGGTTCAAGTAGACGACGTTAAGTATGTCGATTTAGTTAAAGACGAAGAATGCGAAACGTCGCAAGAGGTTCGGAAAAGAGTTAATAAAGCAAGGGAAATACAAAAACAAAGATTTGTTAACGACGGAATCAGAACCAATGCGGAAATGGGCGAAAAGCATTTGAAAAAATATTGCAAACTTTCCGTTGATTGCGAAAAAGTATTGCAAACCGCATACGATACGTTAAACCTTTCGCCGCGCGCGCGTAGCCGCATAATAAAAGTTGCAAGAACCATAGCGGATATGGAAGACTCTGCCGATATAAAAATAAAACATATTTTAGAAGCTGTAAGTTACAGGCAAAACTGATATGTTTAAATACGATTTAGAAACGAGGATACTTGTCTGGATAGATTCTTTCGGCGATATAGACAGAAAAAAGAAACTTCGTCTTTTCGAAGAGTTAAAAGAAGAAAAATCCATTAAGAACTGCCTTGAAACGGATAAAAACAGATTTTTGGATTTTTTAAAAGAGGAAGAACTTTCGGAACTTATATCGAATGCAAACGATAAATATTTTGAAAAAGTTCTTTCTGCAATGCAACGCGTCGGCGTTTATGCAATAACTTTTTTTGCAAAGGAATATCCGTTTCGGTTGTCCGAGATAGAGGATTTTCCTCTCGTTTTATATTGTGCGGGCAACTTTGAACTGCTTAACGAAAAGATGTTCACGATAGTCGGTAGCAGAAGAAGTTTACCGCTTTCGGTAAGAATTGCCGAAGATTTTGCCGCAGGATTATTAAACGGAGGATACGTTTTATTGACGGGGTGTGCCGACGGTGTGGAAAAAGCCGTTATAGATTGTGCGTGTGAAAGAGGTTTAGGGATTGTTTCAGTAGTCGCGGGCGGAATAGACGTCGCTCTCAAAGGCAACGTAGGATTATCGCTTGAAAACGTGAAAAATAACGGATTGATAGTGAGTGAAAAACCTCTCGGAATTAATCCGAAACCGTTTTATTTTCCGTTAAGAAATCGTTTGCTTGCAAAACTCGGCGAAGGCGTTTTGATTATAAACGGAAGTAAAAAAAGCGGCGTTAAGTATACCGCCGAATATGCGCTTAAATACGGAAAAAAATTATATGCGGTGCCGTATAATTTGAACGTTCAAAGCGGCGAAATAACTAATTTAATGATAAAATCGGGCGCGTTTTTGGTAACGGACCCGACCGATATAACGGGCGTTGCGGAGAATGTTATAAAAACGGAATCCATTGAGTTAACCGCCGAGGAAAGCGAACTGTTCGATATAATAAAACGCCGTCCGATACATATCGAGGAAATATGCAAAACGCTTAATAAAGCGGTCTATGAAATCACTCCCGTAATATCTATGCTTGAAATTAAGGGGCTGATAATGAAAGAAGGAGTAAACGTTTACGGAGCGACTCTTAAAACGGAGGATTAAATGCAACTTATTATAGTAGAATCGCCTCATAAGGCGAAAACGATTGAAAAATTTTTAAGGGGCGAATATAAGGTAGAAGCTGCGAAAGGGCTCGTAAGAGATTTACCCGTTAACTATATGGGT
>CAYQLN010000115.1:0-2961 GCA_964418455.1 uncultured Christensenella sp. | reverse complement strand
TACCGATATATGTTAGTAACTTTAATACGCACTCTCATAATATTCGCAACCTTGTTTACGGTGATAAGGCTTATGGGAAAACGGCAAATCGGCGAAATGCAACCGTTTGAATTTATAATAACTTTAATTATAGCCGACCTCGCGTGCGTGCCGATGAGCGACGTTTCCATTCCCATAGTATACGGAATAGTTTCCATTCTCGGACTGTTTTTGTTGCATCAAATCATCGCGCTGTTAGAAAAAAGCGGAAACTTTTGCAAACTCGTTTTTTCCGGAAAGCCCAGCGTTGTTTTGGATAAGTCGGGGGTTAATTTAAAAGAATTGAAAAAAAACGATATGGACGTTGAGGATTTAATAGAAAGTATGCGGTCCATAGGTTATTTTTCCCTTGACGACCTCGACTATGCCATATACGAAACCAACGGAAAACTTTCCGCGCTAAAAAGCCCCGACGCACAATCCACCGACGGCGTGCCGATTCTTATTATAGACGACGGAAAAATAAAGAAAAACAATTTGTTGAAGATAGAAAAAAGTCCGCAAGATTTAGAACGATTTTTAACGGAACGAAAAGTCAAACTTAAAAACGTGGAAGTTTTAACATCCACCAAAAACGGAAGAATATATTTCCAAGAAAAGGGCAAAAACTTTCGGATAATAAAAGAAACGGAGAATGCGTTGTGAAAAAAACCTTTATAACCATAATTTCGGTGGCGATAATTTTGACCGCAGGCGCAATTTACGAAAGCAACTTCATTAAAAACGAATTCAAGGATTTTGACGGCGCGCTTTCCGTTTTATACGTGAAAATACAAAATCAAACGGCGGTTAAAGAGGACGTTTACGCCGTGCAAAAAAAGTGGGTGGACAAAAAGCACAAACTACACATATTCATTCCGCACAACGAAATAAAAGAAATAGACCTTTGGCTCGCCGAATCGGTAGTATACGTTGAAAAGGAAATATGGGAAGAAGCATTGCCGAAGATAGAAGTTTTAAAAGAACTTGCCGAACAAATACCGGTAACCTTTTCAGTTAGATGGGAAAACATTTTATAAATTGATAAATTATATATAAATATAAAAGCCCGAGTATAAAGTAAAATGTTTGTATTCGGGCTTTTTGTTTATTTCAATTTTTCTGCCAAATATGCTTTCAAGTCAGACCGCTTTTTCT
Organism: uncultured Christensenella sp.; assembly: GCA_964418455.1. Classification (GTDB taxonomy): domain Bacteria; phylum Bacillota; class Clostridia; order Christensenellales; family Borkfalkiaceae; genus UBA1259. The sequence goes on along the minus strand of CAYQLN010000115.1, from coordinate 1,785 downwards.
TTTTTACGCCAAAATAAACAATACAAAACGTCACCGCGCCAACAACCGTCAGTCCGGCAATAACTATGCTTGCTATTGTCGCACCGTTGAGCCCGACTTGAGCCGTTCCGTTCAAGAATTGGTCATAATACCCGTGATTTGGGAAAATAAACCTTGAATCTTCGCTCTTAAAAATCATTTCCGGTAGGTTTACGAGTAAGAATGACAATAAAAGCAATGAGCCAAGTCCGCCAAGTATCTGTTTCCAATTCGGTCTATCTTTGATAAATACAATCAAATAGGCAATAAATATTGGCAAAAATCCAAACAATGCCGTATTTAAACCCGGAGCGTAAAACGCAACCTGTCCGATAGACGAAAAGGCATTTAATGATTTGCCCGCAAGAACAATGTGAATTACCGCCTCGAACAAACTAAATAATCCTATTGCGACGCCCGAACCCTTGCCAAACTTCCAAAATCTCAGAACTATAACACCAAGCAAAACTCCACCGAAATTTGTTATCATATCAGTTAGTTGATTCATTGGATAATTGCTCGGACTTTCAGAGTTCAGGTTATAAATATAATGAAATCCGCCGGGCAAAACCCATTCTTCGTAAACGTGCAAAACCAAAACTATAATCGCAATAATTCCGAGACGCTCAAACCAATCGTATTTTTTCCGGTTCTTAACCAACGCTATCCCTAAAACGATTCCGATAACTCCGATTAAATATAGCCACCCGACGCCGACAAACCAATAAATAAAATTCATAAAATTCTCCTTATAACAATAAATCCTTTTTTTAAACTTAAAACGTTCTTGTATTTGCTTTGTTGTTTTTCCTACTCCGTCAATTCCAAGGAAACCATAAAACTTCACCTTTTTTTACGCTGAAAGATATATCAAACGCACCGCGGTTATTTTCATAATCTTTTGTCAAACGGTCAATACAAATAACGGCGCCGCAATTAATTTTTCGCTTTTCTTCTTTCCCTTGCAACGTCTTCCCTTCTTTTTATTAAATTCAACACAAAACGATTGTAACATTTATTTTTTTATGATACAATCGTTTCATAAAACGAATTTATTTTATAGAACATAAAGGGATAATTATGTATCATATCGCAAAAGACAAAAGAGCGTATAATTCGGTTAATAAGATTTGCAATGCAATGACGGAATGTTTAAAAACTAAAAAAATTACGGACATAACCGTTACCGATTTGCAAAAACGTTCGAAAATCGGAAGAGCGACGTTCTATAGATTGTTTGACAACACCACCGACGTTTTGTCTTTCCTTTGCGATAAAGTGTTTATTGAAGCCGGCAAAGAATTTGCCGAAATAAATTTTCCGACAGCCGACCGAACCACACTTTGTTTCATTGAAAAATGTATGGAAAACAAAACTTTGCTTACCGCTATCGTAGAAAGTAATCGAATGGATTTATTATATAACGCGCACAAAAAATTCTTTGAAATCGGGCACGACTTTTTCTTCCCGAACTTAACGAAAGAAGACCTAAATTATTTAACGACAACGCTCACTGCTTGTACCTGTGCGTTTATTGTTTCTTGGGTGAAAAATAACGGCGCGGAAACGCCGAAAGAATTACAGAAGAAATTAAAAATATGCTATAAAACGTTAGGCAAAATATTTGAATAAAAAAACTCGGATATAAAGGAATCCCCTATATTCGAGTTGTTTTATCGCTATCTTTTTACGATAGTTTCAAAATATTTGATCGTTACCTAATAGCAAACCGACGGAGTTACTCTTCCGATTCTAAATATCCGAAAA
>CAYQLN010000114.1:0-2973 GCA_964418455.1 uncultured Christensenella sp. | reverse complement strand
TGCCGCCGAATTGCCCGTCAAAAAAAGCGTTTGCCCCGCAGACACCGCGACGAAACGAACTTACGTAAAATCCGTTTTGAAAGAAATTTCCAAAGAAGTACCCGATATTCGCGAAATGATTTTTACCGCGATAACGCACCCCGAGCGAAACAATCTTTTCGATAAATTAGATATTCGCTGACAGCCTACGTTGAATTTTAAATTGAATTCGCCCCGAATTCTCGTTTTCGGGGCGAATTGTTTTTTTACGATAACCGTTTATTTCTTTTCCTTTATAACGGAAAGGACGACACCGCCCGTCAAATTTTCCAATTCCTCTACGGAATTGATTTTATTTTCAAACAAAAATCTCAAAACGGTATACGCGCAAGCGAACAATAATCCTACGCCGAAGCCCAAAATAATATAAGAAGTTCCGTTATTTTCGTTTTTAACGATTTCAAAATCGGGTTGCGATTTCACTAATTTAATTTCCGTTGCCACTATCGGTTTTTCTTCGTCTATTTTTTCTTGCGAAGCAGCCAACACGTCCTCTAACTTCATTTTCGCAGATTCGGCGGTGGCGTCGGTATAATATATCGTCATTATCAAACTGTCGCTCGATATGCTTATACCCATACTTCCCGAACTTATGGAATATCCGTTATAAGAGGAGGCTTTCGCTACCGTTTTGGGACTTAAAAATATATCCCTCATCGTCGGTAAATAACTTTTTGCGAGAGAAGTGTTGTTTGCAACTGTTTGCTCGTCGCTCGACCCGCTTACGTCTACCGACAACTTTACGACCACGTCGCACTTGGCGGTCCAACTGACGCTGCGTTTGTATAACGAAATTCCTACGCCCGCCAGCCCGCATAAAACGACTATTAAAATCATTACAAACAAACTCGAACGGAGCGTATTCCAAAAGGAAGAAAAACTCACAAAATACGGTTCTTCTTGACCGATTTCCAATAAATCTTTATCTTCCATAATAAGTCATAACCCCCCGAGTATCTTTAATAACGAAACAATTTACGCCGATAATTTCTTCTAATTCTTCTTTACTCTTTACCGTTCTGTCGAACAACGCTACCGCAAACGCCGCAACAATAGCGCAAACGACTCCGAGAATAAGATACTTCTTTATGTAACTGTTTCTGTTGAGGTTTGCCGTCGCGCCGAGTTCGCCCCAATCGGTAAGGCTTACTTTAACGCCGAAATATTTGAACTCGGCAAAAAAACTTTCCACGTTGTTGAAATACGTATCGTCGTTTATGCCGTCGACGGATACCGACTTGGGGGTGACCGTTCTGGACTCTACGTCCAACGCCAAAATAAGAATTTGCGACTTTTCTTTCGCCGTAGTCGCGTCTACGTCCGTGTAACTTATATTAAGCGCAAGGCTGTCGCTCGAAGAGGATATTCCGATGTTACCCGCGCTGAAATGTTTTGCTTCGGTAGAAACCGCCACCGCGCTTTCGCGGAAAGTAAAGTTGGTCGCATAAGCGTAGCCTTCGGTATCCTTATATTTGTTCGGATACAATTTTTCTATTTCCTTATAGGTTTTTTTCTCCGCGGTAACGCTGCCTGTCGGCTTATAGTAATAATTCAAACCTCTGATTCTTATTTCGGAATCGACGGCGACATGTTGGAGAACGATGCAATCCACTTGCAACACTCCCGCGTCTACCACGTTTCCGAGTCTCGTTTCGTCTTCTCTTTCTATTCCTTTGAATATACCAGTGATTTTGCGGTTATTCGTGGTATATTCATAATCTTTACCGGTGCCGTTATGTAAAATTATGTCGAAATATATTTCCTTACCGATAAAATCCGATTGGTTTTCACAAAACTCATCGTAAGAATAACTTTTTTCATAAGTATTGTATAGCGCGGTAGAATAATCTTTTACGGTGGCGAACTTATCTTTATTGTTTATATAATCCTCGTAATACGCGTCTGCCCGAGCAAGAACGTTGCCCGACTTAAAAAAGCCTTTAACCGTATCCAAATATATTTTAGACGCGGTGTAGTCGTAAGGTTTTTCCTGTCCTTCGGTCGTAGTCGCTTTAAATATCGCGCGCTCAGTAGCCGTCCACGTTTGCTGTTTCGAGTTGGCGTATATCACGCCGAACGCGGCAAACGCCGCTATTATGCACAGCATTATCAACGCGCTTCTTTTTAACGCAATGAAAATTCTCGCGATAAAATCGCGGAATGATTTTATTTGCATGCGTTTACTCCTTTTTTACTCTCTAATATAGTCGTCTTCGGTTAACACCGTCAGTATACCATAACTTTCGCGAAAAACAAAATATTTTTAAGGCTTGCTAACCTCTTTAAGCGTCTTTCCCGATATTTCAGCCAATTTATCGCAAGCGTTAAACGCGCCTTTTTTGTGCGACACTATGATAACCGTGGAATTTTTAAGTTCTTTTATGTTGCACAGCAACTTTCTTTCCGTTTCCTCGTCGAGCGCGCTGGTCGCTTCGTCGAAAAGTATAACGGGCGATTTCGCAAGCACGGCGCGAGCAATGGCTATTCTTTGAATCTGCCCTTCCGAAAGCCCGTGTCCGTTTTCGCCTATCTCGGTATAAATTCCTTTCGGCAATTCCTTAACGAACTCGGTCGCCTCCGCCGTTCTTAAAGCGGCTTCGACCTCCTCTTCGGTGGCGGTAGGATTTGCAAAAACTACGTTGTCGAAAATCGTTCCCGAAAAAATAAGATTGCCTTGCGGTACGTATGAGAAAATCTTCCTCGTCGAAGAATCTATCTTAATAAAGCCGTCGTCGGTATCTAAAACGATGGGATTGCCCTCCGTTTCGTATACGCCGAGCAAAAGTTTCATAAGCGTGCTCTTGCCTATGCCCGAACTGCCTTTAAGAGCGACGATACCGCCTTTTTCGAAATAAAAGCAAGCGATTTCGAAAACCTTTTCCCTTCCGTATGAAAAATTAAGATTTTCGATTTTAATGCCTTTCAGTTTTTCGT
>CAYQLN010000113.1:0-2982 GCA_964418455.1 uncultured Christensenella sp. | reverse complement strand
CAAACTCTCCCCAGTCCCTGCGCCGAAAGCGATTCAACCTAAACGCAAACGCACGAAACGAAAACCCGTTCGAAGCATAGAAATAAACCCCGAAGAAACCACTAAAATAGTATTTAAAAAAACAAGTTAATCAATATCTTACGATAGTGTTTTCGTCTCCCCAAAGTTTTTCGAGATAATAAAAAACCCTCGTTTCGTCGTTAAATATATGCACGACGACGTCGCCGTAGTCGAGCACCGCCCATCTTCCTTCTCTCACGCCCTCTCTTCTCGTAGGAGCAACGCCCTCTTTTTCCATTCCCTCTTCCACGTATTCTATAAGCGCGCGAGTATGCGTCATCGACCTGCCGCTTGCGATGATAAAATAATCCGCGACGTCGCTTTTTCCGCGAACGTCTATGCTCAAAACGTCTTCCGCTTTATGGTCTGTAAGTAAATTGCAAATTTTTTCCGTGAATAATTTAGCGTCCATTATTTTTCTCCTTTAACGTAATATTCGTATGCGTTAAGCGTTTCGCGATATATAACGCAGTTTTTGTTTTTTAGATGAGTAACTTCCTCTCTCAAACATTCTACGAAACACTTTTCGAAATCTTTTTCAAACAGTTCTCTGAGTCGTTCGACGCCGTCGTAATCTCTGCCGCGCTCCACCATATCGGCAACGAACACGAGTTTTGCAAGCGCGCTCATATTCGCCTTTCCCGAAGTATGATACCTTATCGCGTCTATAACCCTTTCGTTTTTTATGCCCAACGTTTTTTCCGCAACGAACGCGCCCAAAAACGCGTGTTCCACGGGTTTAGGAACGTCCGACGGCATTTGAAAATCTTTGAATTTGCTTTTATCGAGATATTTCGCGCAATCGTGAAGAAGACACGCCGAAAGCACCTCCTCTTCGTCGAGCGACAGTTCTTTTGCCTTGGTCAAAGCGGAAACGGCAACTTCCGCCGTGTGAACAAGCCTTTTCTCCGGCAAAGCGCGTTTGATAAATTCCGCTATAAATCCCCCGTCGTCGTATAGTTTTTTTTCTTTTATATATTCTTCCACTTCCTTCGGAACTTGCCCTTCGAGCGACAAGCCGAGCGAAGAATATATTCTCACTCGCGTGGAAGAAACGCTTTTCCCCTCGTATGAAAGCGTTAAAAAATCCTTTCCGAAACGGCGTTTGAAATACTCCCTTTCAACAGCGTAGTCGGTATAAAAATCCTCCCTGCCGAACGCGGCAAGCGAACATTTTTCCAAAATTATTTCGGGGTTTTTCCAAGTCTTGAAATCGGTCAGCATATCTCCGCCGACAATGAAGAACAGTTGCGCTTCGGGATATATTTCCTTAAAATGAGAAACGGTTATGTACGAATAACTCTTTCCCTTCTTTTCAAGTTCATACTCGCTTATTTCTATTTTTTCGTCGCCGTTAAAGGCGAGTTTAAGCATATTTAATCTGTCCGTTCCGTCGACGGGAATTTTCTTTTTATGCGGCGGAGAATACGTGGGAACGATAAACAATTTGTCAAGCAAAAGTTCCTTAACCGCCTTCCTCGCAAGAGCGACGTGCTCGTTGTGTACGGGGCTGAACGTTCCGCCCATAATTCCTATTCTTTTCATATTTTCATTATCTCATACTTTTTTCGATAAATCAATATTTTTCGTATGAAATTAGTTCCTTCCGTCAACAATTAAAAGGTAACGAGGAACATATTATGATTAAAACTTATATACTTAAAATACTCGACTCCGCGTTCGTTGCCACGTGCGCGTTTTTAATTTCTTTCGTTTTGCTTTCTTATTTCTTCGCAAAACCTTCTTCGCTCGTTTGCGGAATAACGATCGCGCTTTTGTGCGGGATTTTTGCGTTCAAAAAAATCTCCGACAAAAACCGCGACTCGGCGGAAGCGGAAAAAACTCGTCGCGACGTAGAACGCGCGCTCGGCGGGCTGTGTTTCGCTTCGAAAAAAGAGGTCGAAAACATAATGAGCAAACTTTTGCCCGTGGATTGCGAAAAGAAAAAAGGCGGTTTTCAAGATGAAAAGGCGAAAATGTTTCACGTTGCCGTTTTCAGTTTCGAAGGGCTTACGAAAACAGACGTCGCGAAAGCCTTTAACAAAATTTCCGAACGGGAAACAGCGGTTATCTACACCGCTTTTTGCCAAAAAGAAATTTTAGATTTCGCTTCGCTCTTCGGAGACAAAATTAAAATTATTTACGGCTCTGAACTCTATTTTCTTCTTAAAGAAAAATCCTTACTCGACCGAATCAAAGGAGAATTCAGCGCGTTTATCCCCAAAAAAAAGGCGTCTTTCAAAAACCTGATAAACAAAAACCGCGCAAAAAGTTTCTTCGCTTTCGGCGCGGCGTTAACCGTTCTTTCTTTCGTAGTTCCCTATAAATTATATTATATCGTATGCGGAAGCATATTCCTCGCGCTTTCTCTCGTTTGCAAATTTTTCGGAAAAGCGCCGAAAGGCGACCGCTAAAACTCTATATGCGCGACTCCGTCTTTTTTACTGCGTCTATAAAACACGAGTTTCCTGCCCGTAGCGCAAACGAATTCCGCGTTTAACCGCTCCGCTATTTCGAAACCCGCCGTTTTCGGCTCGTATCCCGAATTTTCCAAAACCGTTATTTTTATCAACTCTCTTTTTTCAATAGCCTTGTCGAGACCTTCTATAAACGCGTCGTTTATCCCGGACTTTCCTAATTGAGTTATCGGTTCCGCCGTTTGAGCGACTGAACGCAAATTGCTTCTTTGTTTGCTGTTTAACATATTTTCTCCTAATCTATAAATTCAAATTCCTCTCCGCCGATGATAACGGTGGATTTATCGGTCGCGCCCATTTTTCTCAACTCGTCTACGATTCCCCTGTCTTTAAGCACTTTTTGCAGATAAGCGAGCGAGTGCGGATCGTCGAGCACGACGTTTCTTCTGAGCACCTCGACCAAACTTCCGACGACGACGAACGTTTCGCCCTCTTTGAATATCTC
>CAYQLN010000112.1:0-3009 GCA_964418455.1 uncultured Christensenella sp. | reverse complement strand
CGCTTGCGAACTTTTTCACAACGCGATATTCGACCCTATCGACGAGTTCGACGTGACGAACGGCAATTCGTATACCTTAAACGTTTCTTCGCCGGGAATCGACAGACCGTTTAAAACGGCAGAGGATTTTTTAAAAAGGATAGGCAAAAAAGTAGAGGTAAAACTTAAAAATTCCGTTAAAGGAAAAAAATATCTGGAAGGGGAACTATTGTCTTACGACGGGGAAAGAATAGTCGTTAAAACAGACCAAAAAACCACGCTTTCGATAGAACTGAAAAACGTTATAAAAGTCAACGATTACATAGACTTCGAATAAAAATAAAAAAATATTGTTTATACCATAAACGAGGAGAACAACGATGATAAGTAAGGATTTCTTTTCGGCTTTACAAGCCCTCGAACAAGAAAAAGGCATCTCGCAAGCGGATTTTATAGACGCTTTGGAAAACGCGCTGGAAATTTCTTATAAAAGGTTTACGGGCGACGCTTCCGCCGTTAGGGTAAAACTCGACCCCGAGCGTCATACCATAAAGTTTTTAAGCGTTAAAAAGGTAGTTGCGGAAGTAACCGAACCTGATAAAGAAATTTCGCTCGAAGACGCCGTCGCGGTAAAAAAGAATATCAAAGAAGGCGACGAACTCGTAACGGAATTTTTCCCGAAAGAGGATTTTGGCAGAATAATCGTGCAAAACGCAAGACAGGTTATCATGCAAAAACTTCGCGAAATAGAGCGCAATAACACGGTAAGCGAGTTCGAGGATAAAGAAGGCGAACTTATGACTTGCACCGTCAGAAGAATAGAGGGCGGAAACGTTTACGTGGAAATCGGCGGAAGTCAATTAGAGGGCGTTATGATGCCGCGCGACCAAGTTCCGGGAGAAAAATACGAACTAAACCAAAAAATCAACGTTTTCGTTAAAAAAGTTAAAAACGTGGGAAAAAGCGCGCAAGTTTTGGTTTCGAGAACTTCCAACGGTTTGGTAAGAAGACTTTTCGAAAACGAAGTTCCGGAAATCAAACAAGGAATAGTTGTTATAAAAGGCATTGAAAGAGACCCCGGTCAAAGAACGAAAATCGCAATTTACAGCGAAGACCCCTCGGTAGACGCGATAGGCGCGTGCATCGGCAATAAGGGAGTGAGAGTAAACGCGATAGTAGAGCAACTCGGCGGCGAAAAAATAGACGTTATTCCTTGGAGCGAAAACCCGCTCGAATTTATCGCGAAAGCGTTAAGTCCCGCAAAAGTATTGCAGGTTATAGAACTCGACGAAAAGAGCGCGAGAGTAATCGTGCCAGACGATAAGTTGTCGCTCGCAATCGGCAGAAGCGGTCAAAACGCAAGACTCGCGGTTCGTCTTACCGGCTGGAAAATAGACGTTAAGAGCGAATCGAGCGTAGCGGCGGAAATGCCTGCGGAAGAAACGGAAGAGGGCGCGGAATAGTTTTATGACAGAGAGAAAAACGCCTATGCGGACTTGCGTGGCGTGCAGAGAGAGCAAACCGAAAAAACAACTGATAAGAATAGTGAAAACGGGCGACGAAATAAAACTCGACTTAACGGGCAAAGCCAACGGAAGAGGCGCGTATATATGCGACGACGCGGCGTGTCTCGAACGAATGAAAAAGCAAAAAATTCTCAACAGGGTTTTCGCTTGCCGGGTAGACGACGAAACTTATCGTAAAATCGAGGAGGATTTCTTTGCAAGAAAGAAGTAAGGCGGAAACCTTTATAGGGTTCGCACTCCGCGCGAGAAAATGTAAAATCGGGCTAAACGCCGCTTGCACGCTGAAAAAAGCGGAACTCGTTATAGTATGCGGCACGGCAAGCGAAAATACTAAAAACGACGCGACTAAACTTGCGAAAAAGTTGAGGTGCGAAGTTTTGGAAACGACGGGCAAAACGCTCGAAGAATTAACTCACAAAGAAAACGTTAAGGTTATGGCGATAACAGACAAAGCCTTGGCGAAAGCAATATCCGAACATAGGGAAAAAGATTTAAAAGGTATTAACTAACGGGAGATATATTAAGAATGGCAGAAAACAAATCCTACATTAAAATCGTCAACGATATTTTGCAAGGCGGACTTATCAACGGACTTCGCGCCGAAGCAAAAGAAACGTTAAAGGGGGTTAAATCGTACAAAGCGGCTATCAACGAAAAATTGAAAGCCATCGAAGGAAGCAGGCTGAAAGCCGTGGAAGGAACTCCCGTCGAGGAAATTAAACCGACGGCGGAGGTCGCTCCCTCCGAACCGACGATAGAGGAAAAAACGGAAACAGCGGAAAAAGAAAATATCGTTTCCGAAGAGCCGCAACCTTCCGTCGAAGTTAAGCCCGAAAAGGAACCTGTCGCGGCGAAGCCCGAAGCGGAGCCCGTTAAGGCTTCGGAATCGGAAAAGGCAGTTGCGGAAGAAGTAAAGGAAGAAAAAAAGGAAGAGAAAAAACGTCCCTCCTTTATAGTCCGTCACGAAGACCCGCATCCGCAGCCTTCTCGTCCTTCGAGGAATACTTATACGCCCGCCGAAAGACAGTCTTATAAACCCCGTTCGAACGACGGTAAACCTTTTGAAAGACGTCCGCAAGGCGACAGACCTCAGGGTAACAGACAAGGCGGATTTAAAAAGCCTAACGAAACTTATATCGCGCCTCCCGTTATAGAAAAACAAGACAAACAGCGCGTAGCGAAGAAAAAGCAGACGGGCGAAAAGAACTATGAAGACAAGCACGCGATAAACAAACGCGCACTCGTTAAAAATCAGGTTTCCATCGAAGATTTCGACGAAAACAAAACGGGATACAGAAAATTCCGCCCCGTTAAGAAAGAGAAAAAGCAAGCGGAAAGTCAAACGGTAAAAATAGAAAAGGCGGTTATCAACACCGAAATAATTCCGCTTAAAGTTTTGAGCGAAAAGATAGGCATTACCGCGGCGGAAATAACCAAGCGTTTGTTTAAGGAAGGCATAATGAAAACCATAAACGACTCCATCGATTTCGATACGGCGGCGTTT
>CAYQLN010000111.1:0-3009 GCA_964418455.1 uncultured Christensenella sp. | reverse complement strand
GCAACGGCAATGCAAACGCGAATAAAAAAGACGAACCGTTCGAAGAATTCGAGGAGAAAAAGAAAGGTCCGTTCGAAGAGTTCGAAGAAAAAAACGATAAAGACGAATAATTTAAAATGCAAAACGATAATATAATAGCGATATCCACGGGGCTTGCGGCGAGCGGCGTCGCCGTCATAAGGCTGAGCGGAGAAAGTCCGCTTGATATCGCGGAAAAAATGTTCAAACCGCTCGGCAAAACGGCGGTAAAGGATTTCGAACCTTATAAGTTGTACGTCGGCGAATTTTTCGCGGAAAATTTTAAGGATTTCGGAATGTGCGTCTATTTCAAAGCCCCCAAAAGTTTTACGGGGGAGGACGTGGTGGAATTCCATACGCACGGCGGAGTGGCTATAACGCGAGGTATACTCGAAAAGGCGTTGTCGCTCGGAGCAAGACTTGCAAAGAACGGCGAGTTCACTAAGCGCGCGTTCATAAACGGCAAACTGTCGCTCGCTTCCGCGGAAGGGCTTATCGATATGATAAACAGCGAAAGCGAAAGCGGCGTTAAAGCGGGATATTATTTGTATCGCGAAAAACTTACCGAAGAGATCATAGAGCTGCAAAACGACTTGACGGATATTTTGGCGGAAATAGACGCGGATATGGATTTTCCCGAAGAGGATTTGGAAATAGAAGCCAAAGCGAGCGCGGAGAAAACGCTTAAAAAAGTTATAGCAAAAACGGAAGAATTATTATCTTCGTTCAAGACGGGCAGGCGGCTAATCGGCGGTGTTAAAGTCGCTATATGCGGAAAGCCGAACACGGGAAAAAGTTCGTTGCTAAACGCGCTTTTGAATTACGATAAAGCAATCGTTTCGCAAGTTGCGGGAACTACTCGCGACGTTGTGGAAGGCGCGATAGACATAAACGGAGTTCGGTTTAACCTTTTCGACACCGCGGGGATAAGGGAGAGCGAAAACGAAATAGAAAACATCGGCGTTTCTTTATCCAAGCGCGTTTTAGGCGAATGCGATTTGATTTTGTTCGTTACTTCCGCAGTCGATTACGGCGAAGAGGACGAAAAAATTTTTGCGGAAATTAAAGACAAAAATTATATAAAAGTCGTGAATAAAACGGATTTGCAAAGCGAAACCGCGTGCGGCGGAGAAACGGAAAATTCCGTTAAAATATCTGCGAAATTTAAAAACAATTTAGCCGAACTAAGGACCGCCGTTTTTGAAAAGACGGTAGGAACGGGCAACCCGCTCGACGGAGATTTCCTTTGCGAAGAAAGGCATTACGACGCCGTTAAACGCGCCAGAGAAAAACTTTTATCCGCGCTTTCCGCGCTGAACGAATATTCGCTCGACTTGGTTTCGATAGATATAAAAGAAGGGTGGGATGCGCTGGGAGAAGTTTCCGGCAAAACCGCGACGGAAGAAATTATAGATAATATTTTTGCGAAATTCTGCGTAGGAAAATAGCATAACGCTATATCAAAAGACGAGGAGCGAACGGTAAAAATGGTAAATCTGGAATTATACAGGGTTTTTTACACCGTGGCGAAATGCGGCAGTTTAACGAAAGCGGCGGAAGAATTATATATTTCGCAACCGGCGGTTTCGCAAGCGATAAAGCAACTTGAAAGCCAACTCGGCGGGCAGTTGTTCAACCGCACGCATAAGGGAATGGAACTTAGCGAACGAGGCGGTAAGCAGATTTTTAAGACGGTGGAACAAGCGTTGAAACTTTTCGAGGAGGCGGAAAACAAATACGCCGAATTAAAAGACACCGCGATGGGTGTTATAAGAATTTGCGCAAGCGACACCGTATCCACGCACATTTTATTGCCCATAATAAAAGAATATCACGAAAAATATCCGGAAGTTAACATAGTCCTTCAAAACTGCACGTCGAGCGAAACGATAGACCTTTTAAAAAACAAAAAAGGCGACGTGGGGTTTTTGAATTTGCCTATCGACGACAGCGACGTGGATTTAACGCACACGGTTATGAATATTCACGACACTTTCGTTGCGAACGAAGAATTCCGAGAATTGTTCGGCAAGGAAGTCCCTCTTAAAAACTTGCAGGATTATCCGTTGTTGATGCTGGAAATGACGACTGCCACTCGTCAGGCGATAGTGTCTTTCGCTCACGGTAGCGGAATACATTTGCATCCCGAAATAGAGGTGGCAAGTTTGGAACTTATGAAAGAACTTGCGAAAAAGGGGCTTGGCATCGCGTGTATACCGAGGGAATTCGCAAAACACGAATTGGAAGAAGAAAAAAGTTTATTCGAAATAAAAACCAATCCGTCGTTACCGACGCGAGCGATAGGTATGGCTCTACCAAAGAACGAAACGATTACTTTTGCGGTTAAAGAATTTATTAAGATGATAGATAAGCGTAAAGGGGAATAGAATGGAAATTTGGCAGGCGATAGTTCTCGGCGCGGTGCAAGGCTTCACGGAGTTTTTGCCCGTTTCGAGCAGCGGACACCTTTTGCTCGTTCAACGCTGGTTCGGTATCTCCGAAAACGTAACCTTTTATAGCGTTATGTTGCATTTGGGAACGCTTGTCCCCGTAACGATAGTTTTGCGCAGGGAGATAGTTTCGCTTTTCAAAAAACCCTTTAATAAATTGATAAACTTAATAATAGCGACCGTTCCGGCAGGCGTAGCGGGATTACTGCTCGGCGTTTTTGCGGATATAGACGCGGTTTTTTCCGAGCGAATATGGCTGATTGCTATTTCCTTTTTAATAACGGCGGCGGCGCTTTTTTTTGCGGAAACGCGCGGGAAAAAACAACGAATACATAATCCGATAAATAGAAAAACGTCGTTTATAATGGGGCTTGGTCAGTCGGTGGGCGTTATATGTGGAATATCGCGCAGCGGCGCGACCATAACGGCAAGCGTTGTCGCTAAAGCCGACAGAGAAGAGGCTGCTAATTTTACCTTTCTAATGAGCATTCCCGTTATTTTGGCGGCGGTTGGATTGGAAACCGTGAAAACGCTAAGAGAG
>CAYQLN010000110.1:0-3025 GCA_964418455.1 uncultured Christensenella sp. | reverse complement strand
CTATCGAATATTCGTCGTTCAAAGGCACGGAAGACGGTATGGATTATACTGCAATAACCGATATCGCTAACTACTTTGAAAGAGAAATAGGATACGTTATTCCTTCGAGAACCCCGTTTGTCGGCAGAAGTTTTAATTCGACCAGAGCGGGTATACACGCCGACGGAATGTTAAAGGATGAGGAAATATATAATATTTTCGATACGAAAAAACTTCTTAATCGTCCGATGCACGTTTCTATTAACAATAGTAGCGGTCTTGCGGGCATCGCGTATTGGCTCAACGAATACTATGAACTTCCCGAAGATCATAAAATAGATAAAAGTCATCCTATTGTGACAAAAGTTAAGGAAATGATAGACAAAGAGTATGCGGAAGGGCGTTGCACGGTGTTCGGAGACGATGAACTTGACAATATGATTTTAGTTTGCGATAAAGAATTTCATAAAAAATTATTGCTTTTTGCCGAATAATTTTTAAAACCCTCTTGTATTTCATAGTGAATTATTATAAAATATAATAAAGAAAGATTAGGAGGAAACCTTTTCAAATGAAAATTATTTACGGACCAAAAGGCACGGGCAAAACAAAAATCATTATCGATAGCGCGAACGCCGCGGCGGAAACCGCCAAGGGACACGTAGTGTTTATTACCGATACCAATAGGTATAATCACGACGTGAAGTATCAGGTAAGGCTTCTTGACGTTACGAAATTCGGAATAAAAAACGAAGACGGGTTGCGCGGATTTATTAAAGGTATCGTAGCCGCAAACGGAGATAACGAATATTTATTTATAGACGGTATTGCAAGAATAACGGGAAAGCCGTTGGCGGAAATGCAAAGCATATTCGACGCTATGGAAATGCTTGAAAAAGATTTCGGCGTAAAGATAATCTTAACTTGCTCCGCAAAAAAAGAAGATTTGCCGAACTTCGTGTTAAAACACGTGGAATAACTTGATTTTTTATAGTTAAATAGTGTAAAATAAGAGCCGGATATAATTATCACGGCTTTTATAATATTTGGAGGTTAATATGAAGTTTTTAAGCACGCGCGGCGAATCGTCTGTCGGTTCTGCTTCTGCCGCAATATCTCAGGGGCTTGCCGACGATGGCGGATTGTTTGTTCCCGAAAAATTTCCGCAAGCGGATATTGAAACTTTATTGGGAATGGATTATGCGGAAAAAGCGTGTTATTTGTTAAAACTTTTTCTCGAAGAATATAATCAAACGGATTTACTTGACGCTTGCAAAGAAGCGTACGCTAAATTTGAAGACGGAATACCTGCGCCTGTTGTTAAAATAGACGATAAATTATATATAACAGAACTTTTTCACGGACCGACGCTTGCTTTTAAAGATATTGCATTGACGATTTTGCCTTATTTATTGAGAACCGGTGCGGATAACGAAGGGATCGATGAGGAAATTTTAATATTGGTTGCGACGAGCGGAGATACGGGCAAAGCCGCTTTAGAGGGGTTTAAAAATCAAAAAGGCGTTAAAATTTCCGTTTTTTATCCGAGCGACGGAGTCGCGGATATGCAAAAACTTCAAATGTCTACGCAAGAAGGCGAAAACGTTAACGTGGTTGCCGTAAAGGGAAATTTCGACGACTGTCAAAACGCGGTAAAAAAATTATTTTCCGATAAAAAAGCGGCTCGCGAATTAAAAATGAAAGGAATAGTTTTGTCAAGCGCAAATTCTATAAATTTCGGAAGACTTGCGCCGCAAATTACATATTATTTTTCGAGTTATTGCGACCTTGTCGACAGCGGAGAAATCAAACTCGGCGATAAAATTGATTTTGTTGTTCCTACCGGAAATTTCGGCGATATTTTGGCGGGATATTACGCGAAAAAAATGGGACTTCCCGTAAATAAATTAATTTGCGCTTCCAATTCAAACAATGTTTTGACGGAATTTTTCGCAAGCGGAACATACGATAAAAATCGCGAGTTTATAAAAACTGTTTCTCCTTCTATGGATATTTTAATTTCCTCTAATTTAGAAAGACTTATTTTCGAAGTCAGCGGAAGAAATTCCGAGTTAACCGCTTCGAGGATGAACGAATTAAAAGAAAAGGGTAAATATACGGTTACGAAAGAGGAAAAACAAAAACTTTCGGAAGAGTTTTATGCCGATTATTGCGAAGAAGAAGAATGTTTCGAAACAATCTCCGATTTTTTTGAAGAATACGGGTACGTTTTAGACACGCATACTTCCGTAGCGGTTAACGTTGCTAATAAATATTTAAAACATAGCGGGAGCAGCGTTCCTACCGTAATTTTATCGACGGCAAGTCCGTATAAATTTACTCAAAGCGTTTTAAAAGCGTTGAGCGGAAAAAACGTTAAAGACGCATTTAAGGCCTGTGAAAGTTTATGCGAGTTTACCGCATGCCCGATTCCGGAACAAATTGCGAAATTAAAAACTAAGGAAATAAGATTTTGCAAAGAGATAGATAAAAACGGCATAGAAGAAGCCGTTATGGATTTTATTAAATAAATTCAATAATATTTTAATTTAGGTTTGTTAAAATTATGGACGAAAAAAAAGTTTTATTCAGTGCGATACAGCCAAGCGGAATTTTGACGATAGGCAACTATCTCGGCGCGCTTAGGAATTTTAAAAAATTGCAAAACGACTATAATAGTATTTTTTCTATTGCGGATTTGCATACTTTAACAGTAAAGCAAGACCCCGCGGTATTAAGGAAAAATACCTATGAATTAGCGGCTCTTTATATTGCTTGCGGCGTAAATCCCGAAGAGTCGGTTTTGTTTGCTCAATCGCACGTTCCTTGTCATGCGGAACTTACTTGGATATTGAATACCGTAACTTATCCCGGTGAATTATCGAGAATGACTCAGTTTAAGGATAAAAGCCTTAAACATGAAGATAACGTAAATATGGGGCTAATGGATTATCCTGTTTTGATGGCTTCCGATATATTGCTTTATCAAACCGACGTGGTTCCCATAGGCGCAGATCAAAAACAACATTTGGAAATCACCAGGGAT
>CAYQLN010000109.1:0-3049 GCA_964418455.1 uncultured Christensenella sp. | reverse complement strand
ACGTCTAATTTCCCGTTTTTAGAAAGCGCCTTAGGCAACGAACCCAAAACGTCCGCCAAACCGCCTGTTGCGATAAACGGAGCCGCTTCCGAGCCTAAAAATACGACTTTCTTTTTTTCAACGACTTTTATTTCGGGAATTTTCCCCGTGACTATTTGTTCTTTTTTTTGGTTAGAAACGTTATTTGTTTTTTTTACGTTGGTTGCCATCGCATTTTCTCCTTATATCATAATTCCTTTGCTTATATAGAAAGGATGGTTTTCGCTTCCGGATAAAACTTTCTTATCTCTTATAACAACGTTTTTATCGGTTATAATACAATTTATCATGGAATTTTCACCGAGGACGGTATCTTGCATAACTATGCTGTTTTTAACAACCGCTCCGCGAGCGACTTTTACGTTACGGAATAAAATACTGTTTTCAACTTCGCCTTCGATTACGCAACCGTCGGCTATCATAGAATTTTTTACCACCGCGTTGTTTCCGTATTTTGTCGGCGCAGAGTCTCTTATTTTCGTAAAAACACTCCTGTCTCCGAAAAGTTCGTGTCTGTTTTCCTCTTTCAAAAGTTTCATACTGCTGTTATAGTATGATTGAAGAGAAGTTATTCCCGTATAAAAACCTTTATGCTCATAGCACATAATTCTCATACTGTTTAAATTATTGGCTATTACGTCTGTTGTAAAACTTTTTTTGTTTCGAGCAATACTATCGAAAACTATATTTTGAAGCAACGACTTTTTCATAACGAAAACGTTCATAAACACGTTAAGGTCTACGTTCGGTTCGGGGACTTTATATTCCAATCCGACAAGTCTGTTGTCTTCCGCATGAAGCGCGGTAACCGCGCCGTCGGTCAATTCCTTAGAATTAAGTCTTTTATAGACCAACGTTATGTCCGCATGGTTTTTTATATGATATTCGATTATATCGTTATAATTTAATCTACATATATTATCGCAATCTGTCATAACGACATATTCTTCGTCTGCTCTTTCGATAAAGTTTACAACGCCTTTAAGCGCTTCGAGACGAGTCGTATAAATACTGTCGTTGCCTAAATCGCCGAACGGAGGAAGAAAAATTATACCGCCGTCTTTTCTTGCTAAATCCCAATCTTTACCGCTCCCGACGTGGTCCATTAGAGATTGATAATTGCTTTTCGTTATAATTCCTATAGTATCTATTCCCGAATTTACCATGTTGGACAACGGAAAGTCGATAAGCCTGTATCTTCCGCCGAACGGAATAGAACCTATCGTTCTTATTCTTGCAAGTTCAGCCACGTTGTTATCGTGGATATTAGAAAAAATAATACCGACTGCTTTCATTTTATTTGCCCCCTTTGGTAACGTCTTTATCGACCATTGCTCCGCCTTCTACAACAGCGTCGCTTACAACTATGATATTTCTCGACAAAACCGTTATTCCTTTTCCGCTTTCCTTCGGTTCTCCGACTTTTGCTCCCGAACAAATTACGGTATTTTCGTCTATAATCGAATATTCGATATTAGCGTTTTCTTCAACGGTAACGTCGCTCATAATTATACTGTTTTTTACGACAGCGCCTTTTTTTACTACCACGGAACTCGCAAGAACGGAGTTTTCTACCGTTCCGTATATTTCGCATCCGCTCATTACGATACTGTTGTTAACTCTTCCGCCATTACCTATGTAGTGAGGAGAAGCAAGCGGACTTCTGGATTGAATTTTCCACGAGGAATCGGTTACGTCGAAATTGGGCACGTCGCCAAGAAGGTCCATATTCGCTTCGTATAAAGAATCGATTGTTCCGACGTCTTTCCAATAACCTTCGAATTGATAAGACATCATCTTTTCCCCGTTGTTTAACATCTTCGGCAAAATATCTTTACCGAAATCGTTTGTCGATTCGGGGTTTTCGTTATCCTCTTCTAAGTATTTAAACAACTTATGCGCTGAGAAAATATAGATACCCATCGACGCGAGATCGCTTTTGGGTTTTTTCGGCTTTTCTTCGAATTCATATATGCTTCCGTCGGGATTAGTATTTAATATACCGAATCGAGAAGCCTCTTCGATAGGAACTTTATATGCGGCAATCGTGCAATCCGCTTCGTTCAAAATATGATAATTAAGCATAGAAGCATAATTCATTTTATAAATATGATCTCCCGATAGGATTAAAACGTAATCGGGATTATATTGTTTCATGAAATGCATATTTTGATAGATTGCGTTTGCAGTGCCTTTATACCAATCGTAAGAATGTTTACCTTGATAAGGCGAAAGAATATGGACTCCTCCGAAAGCCCTATCCAAATCCCACGGTTGACCGTTACCTATATAATCATTTAAAATCAAAGGCTGGTATTGCGTTAAAACCCCGACGGTATCTATGCCCGAGTTTACGCAATTCGAAAGCGGAAAATCGATTATTCTATATTTGCCGCCGAAAGAAACCGCAGGTTTTGCGATATTGTTGGTAAGCGCATACAATCTGCTGCCTTGCCCGCCGGCAAGAAGCATTGCAACGCATTTCTTTTTCCTTATCATATTTATCTCCTTTTTATTGAACTTTAATCAGGTATAATCCGCAGAAAGGCGGAATTTTAAGCAATATGGAATTTTCTCTGCCGGACGCGGGTTTTTTTGCCGTCCTATAAGTTTTGGATTTTATTAAACCGCTTCCGCCAAACTTCGAATCGTCTGTATTAAGAACTACTTTATACGTTCCTTTTTCTAAACCGAGTCTATATTGGGTGAAGGTGTTTCCCGAAAAATTAACGATAACTGCCATAACGTTTCCGTCCTTATCTTTTCTTTCGAAAGATATAATGTTATTATCGCGTTCATCTGCCGAAATCCACTTAAATCCGTCCCAAGAATCCTCTATTTGATACAAACAAGGAGTGTTTTTATAAATTTTATTTAATTCCTTATTGAAGTTTTGAAGTTTTTTATGTAAATCGAATTTCGTCATAAAAAATTCCAATCCCTCTTTATACGCCCACTCTTTAAGTTGCCCGTATTCGGTTCCCATAAAGGTGAGTTTTTTGCCCGGATG
>CAYQLN010000108.1:0-3073 GCA_964418455.1 uncultured Christensenella sp. | reverse complement strand
GCTACGCCGCCATGCGCACGTTGAGTAGCATATTGTTCTCAAAACGCTTTTGTATTATAGCCGAATAAACAAAAGTTGTCAAACATATTTCGCTTTTTTTTGAAAAATTTTTTATTCTGTTATCCTTTTTAATTTTTTGAACTTAAACTTTATTTCAAAGTCCAAAAACGACCGTCGGTTTTCCTTTTAATTTTCATCGCACGCGTTATAATCCAAACAACTACGAACCGCGGTATTCGGACGGACGACTCCGTTTGCGACGGCAACGTGCTCGGGATGAACCGCATACGCTTTAAGCGCGGTTTCGTCGGTAAAAGTAGAATCGAGCATTAAATCCGCATTAGACGACGGCAAGCCGTTTATAATTACTTTTATATTCAAAAGCCCTTCTATCTTGCCTTTTAAGCCTTCTAACCCGTTTTTTATTTTAATTTTGATTTCTTCCTTTTCCTCTGCGGAACATTCCTCTTTAAGTTTCCAAAGAATTATATGTTTAACCATTTTTATCTCCGTTGTATTTATTTTTTATCTTATATAGCATTCTATAAAAGCGTAATTTTTTTCGCTATCGCTCTTTTATTTGCCGTAATTAACCTAAGCTGATTTTCCTTAAAAATTTCGGGCGTTTCGGAGTTTTATCATAATTTTGTTTTTTAAACGGCATAATTTCAAGCACTCGAAAAAACGTCTCTTGCAAAAGCATCTTTTTCGCAAGAGACGTTTCGATTTAATATTGCAATTCTTCCGTGGAAATTTTAGAGTATATTTCCTCGTATTTATCTCTATAAAAAAGATTGGTGCCGACGGTGGTAATCGCCGCCGTTCCTGCTGCCACCGAACGCCTTAAAAGTTCGGGCATAGCCAATCCGTTTTCCAACGCAACGCAAGCGGACGCAACCATACAATCGCCCGCGCCGACGGTAGAATTAACTGCCACCGAAGCGGACTTGCAAAAATAATTCTTAACGCCGTCGGTAAGTATAGCCCCGTCTTCACCCATAGACACAAGAACGAGTTTAACGCCCTTATCGAGAAAAACTTTGGTCGCTTTAAGCATATCGCGTTTTGTTCTTATCGGTTCTTTCGCATATTCTTCAAGTTCCCTTAAATTAGGTTTAACCATAAACACGTTTTGCTTCAACGCCTCGTCCATGTTTTCCTTTTCCGCGTCCACCACTATTTTCACGCGGGGCGGGATCACCGACAAAACTTCGCTATAAAATTCCGAAGAAACTCCGCTCGGCAAACTACCGCTCATAACGACGATGGAGCAATCCGCCGAAACTTTTTCGACAAGTTCGATAAGTTCTAATTGCTTTTCTCTCGAAACCGTTTCGCCCTTGTCGTTTATTTCGGTAAGCATTGCGCGTTTATCTATAATCTTATAGTTCGTTCTTGCATTTCCTTCGTTATATACAAACGAGTAATCTACGCCTTCTTTTTCGAGCGTCTGCTCGAAAAGTTTGGAGTGATTTTTGAACATAAAGCCCGTCGCAAAACTTTTACATTCGTTAAGCCTTGCGACGCCCATAGCGACGTTTAGCGCTTTACCCGAATAGGTTTCGACCTTGTTTTGCAAGCGATTAAGCATTCCGACCCTGAAATTATCGAGTTCTATCGTGCAGTCTATGCTCGGATTCGGGCAAACTGTTAAAATCATTTGAAATTCTCTCTTTATCTTTTATTTTCTGCAATTATTTTTTCCGCTTTATCGAAAGGCACTTCCTCGTCCCTTGCGAACGCGCTTTCGAAACTTCCCCTTCCCTGCGTTATCGAGCGCAAATCGACGGCATATCTTAACATCTCCGCAAGCGGCGCTTCCGCCGTTATAACCTGCAATCCCTCAACGGTTTCCATACCGAGAATTCTTCCGCGACGTTTATTCAAATCGCCGAGAACATCTCCCGTATAACAATCGGGAACTTTAATTGTATAAAGGTAAACAGGCTCTAACAGAACGGGCTTTGCTTTCGGAATCGCTTCTTCATAAGCAAGTTTCGCCGCGGACACGAAAGCAACCTCTTTGGAGTCTACGGGATGATACTTGCCGTCGAACAACGTTGCTTTTATATTTATCGTGGGGAAGCCTGCGAGCACGCCTTTTTTAACGGCCTCTCTTAGTCCCTTTTCTACCGCGGGAATAAACTGTTTGGGCACCGCTCCGCCGACCACTTCGTCCACAAACTCGAACTCGCCGTCGGCGGCTCCGCTTTCGAACCTTATATTTACCACGCCGAACTGTCCCGCGCCGCCGGTCTGTTTCTTGTGTTTGCCCTCCGCTTCCGCCTTTCCCGTTATCGTTTCTTTATATGCGATTTTCGGCTCGCACAAAACCGCTTCCGCGCCGAATTTCGCTTTTGTCTTTTTGCATAAAACTTCGAGTTGAGTTTCTCCCAGCCCTCTGATAACCGTTTCGCCCGTTCCCTGTTCTTTTTCCACTTTAAAGGTTTTATCTTCTTCCGACAGCCTGTTTAAGCCTTGGAAAAGTTTATCCTCTTCGCCTTGTTTCGCCGCTTTGATAGCCATCGACAAAACGGGTTTAGGGAAATTTATTTGCTCAAATTTTATTTTAGAATTCTCGTCGCACAAAGTGTCGCCCGTGTTGGTTTTCGAAAGTTTGCTTGCCGCGCCTATATCGCCTGCGGAAAGTTCTTCCACCTGCTCCTGTTTTTTACCTTTGAGCAAATACAGCGACCCGATTTTTTCCTTTTCGCCCGTTGCGGAATTAAACACGGTTGAACCGCTTTTAAGTTTGCCCGTCCATACTCTTAACATATTGAGTTTACCGACAAACGGGTCTGCAACGGTTTTGAATACTTGCGCCGAAAGCGGTGCGTTATCATCGCAAACCACTTCGATTTTTTCGCCGTTATCTATTTTTACGGCCGACACGGGTTTTCTTTCTACGGGCGAGGGCATAATTTCCACTATTTCGTTCATCAGGTTTATAACGCCCGTGTTTTGGGTGGCAGAACCGCCGAGCACGGGAACGGTGTCCCCCGCGAAAAGTCCTTTCTTAACGCCGATTATTATTTCGTCGTTAGAAAGCCAACCCGTTTCCAAATATTTATTC